>CAJXUM010000346.1 GCA_913060855.1 uncultured Lewinella sp.
AGCGTCAGATGTGTATAAGAGACAGTCTTAACGGGTAATGCCTCCAGGAAGGCCAAGGCTTCGGCAGGCGTAATCACTTTAATACCGTCTGGTTTATTGATATCTGAAGCTACCTTAGCGAGGAATTTATTGAAGGAGACGCCAGCTGAAGCAGTCAACTGCGTTTCTTCCTGGATCCGTTGCCGGATTTCCTCCGCAATGAGGGTCGCCGATTTCATTTCTTTCTTATTCTCACTGACATCCAGAAAAGCTTCGTCCAAAGACAAAGGCTCTACCAAGTCGGTATAATCTAGAAAAATCGCACGAATCTGCTGAGATACTTCTCGGTACACATCGAAACGCGATCGCACGAATACCAATCCAGGGCACAAACGCTGTGCCGTGATACTTGGCATAGCAGAACGTACCCCAAATTCGCGCGCTTCGTAACTAGCCGAAGCCACTACCCCACGCAGGCCTGCACCTCCGACGGCTACAGGTTTTCCACGCAGTTCAGGTTGATCTCGTTGCTCTACGGATGCATAAAAAGCATCCATATCAATATGTATTATTTTCCGATTGACAAGCACCTCACAAAGGTAATGAAAATCGTTTTGCCCTGCTGCCCATTTGTTGGTTCGACGCCAAAATCTACTAGCTTGCAGGTGTATATTCCTAAGAAAAGATTAACGCTATTGTTTAGTCAATAAAAAAGACTGGCTATCCTCCCCCATCGTTACCTGCAATCGATATAAACCAGCAGGCCACAAATCAGTTTGCAGGGATAAGCGATTCTTACCGGCATCTAAGTTTCTCTCTTCTTGTTTTATCGTTCTCCCAGCAATATCGGCCCAGCGTAAAAAGACAGAGGCAGCCTGTGGCACGTAATAGTCTAGATAAACGAGTTCCGAGATCATCGGATTAGGGAAAACTTTTGCTGCTTGCGTCCTTATATAATTAGCGGTGACCATCTTGTACCGTTCTATAGTACCATCGAAATCAAACTGAACTAGTCGGTAGTAATTGATGCCTGGAAAGGGATCTTCATCCATAAATACATAGGATTGAGGGACGAAGGAACTACCTGCTCCTTTCACCTCGCCAATGGCTTCAAATTTTCGGCCATCTGCTGAGCGTTCCACTATAAATTTGGCATTGTTCTCTTCTACTTCCGTCAGCCAAATCAATCTAATCCCATTTGGTGGATTCGCAATGGCCCGAAAATCAGTTAAGGCCACCGGTAGAATCGAGTTATTACCAATGATCTCTACCGCCTTAAAATTATCGCTCAGGTCACCACAAAAACCAGTGGACAACAACTTATTTTCAAAATCAGTTAAAGTAAGTCCTTTGAACTCATCCAATGAAAAGCCAAGCGGGTAGGAAAAGCCATATACTAGATAATTACCGGGTGCATAGCTTCTTAAATCTGCATCCGCTTGAAAACCCACGACTTTCTTCGACTGTTGATCCAAGACCAAATAAGTGTACAAAAAATCATCATTGGGAGGTACAGTGCCAATGTAAGCGTTCCCCCCTTCCGGCGCTTTGATCTCAATGTCATATTCCCCAAAAGTCAAGGCAAATGTAACCAGTACATACTCCTTGTTGGCTTCTAAGGACACTTTCATCTCATCGGTTACCGATACGCTCCCCGAAATGAAATGAGAGCTGGAAGCCATCCAATTGAAGCAGGGGTCAGCAGGTTCGTAGGGCGCTTCATAAACATTGGCCAAATAATAAGTAGTATGGTCCACATCTGGCAAGCTAAAGGTGTATTCACCTGCTTTGTTGACCTGAAAATCCTGGGTATAAAAAGCGGTGGGATAACTAAAACTAAAACAGGAACCATCATTGGAAGTAGTCAAATTAGCCTTTGGCGTTAGTGGTGTAAAATTAAGCCCGATATGCTGCAAGGGAGTACCAAAATCAGGGCTCAACCCCAATTGTAAAGGATCTGTACCCCATTCGCTACTCAAGGGCTCAGTTGGCCCGATTGTGCTTCCTTCGGCATAACATTCCCCTCCAATTTTTATCCTAGCATTATTGACATCAAAAAATATTTGATCCGCCGCTTGCACTAAAATACGGCCTTCAGTGGTGAAAACTTGTGGGATAGGAAAGCTAAAACTCCCGCTGTTGGCTACGCCTTCACCCAATAAAATGGGAAACGTTTCTCCATCATCTGCCGAAAATAAGATATTGACTTTGTCGCAAAAAATAGGAGCTTCATTCGTTTTTGCTACGTCCCAATTGATGGTTATTTCATCTTCACTATACGGGTTCCAAACGGTAGGTTCGTTAAAACTTGTAATCAAAAAGGGACCGCTATTCCCATCTACTTTCACCTGCACTTCATCCGACCCTATGCCTCCTGCCTGGGCATGATTATCTCGTACGGTTAAACGAAAGGTCAAATCTCGGTCTTGCTCCGGCAAGAGTTCCCCCTTGGCACTAGCATTCCCTAAAATAGCAGCCCAGCGCGGAAAGGTTCGAGTACTAGAGGTGCTTGGGGAAAAACTGCGAAATAAGGGTGCCCCATTCTCGCCTTCTCTATCACTCACATCAAAAGGAGATTCCTCTAATAAACCTTGGTTACCTAAATCGTATTGCTCCCAACAGTAAGACAGTACCTCATCCTCAAGATCTGAAGCTTCACCGGTGAGGAAAAAAGGAGTACCCTTTGGGATAATGTAGTTACTCGCCAGTGGATTGGCAAATACTCGAGGGGCGGTATTCTCCGTCGATTCGTGCTCCATACACGCCCGAATACGATCTTGCTGGATAAAGGCATGAATCGCCTCAATACTGGCAATGTGAAAATAATTATCTAAGGTTTGACTGATATCATCGTCTTCACAGCGGCCGGCATAGGACATGATCGTTGATCCACTCCCCGGTTCAAAAGCATAAGATTCATCATATTGTCCGGGCCGACCACAAGTGCCATCCGCACCGTTGAACGTATGCAGCGCATTAAACATATGACCGATTTCATGACAGAGTAGCCCCACCCAATGACTACCACTTGGATCCTCTGTTCCAATGCCACCAGCTGACTTAAAAGGGCCATCCATCTGCTGGTCGCCGTTAACATCTGCCGATTCATTGTCGCCGACCACTCCTACAAAAGCACTCCCTCCAATATTTCGTCCAGAAACCAAGTGCCCAAGATCGAAATTGGCGGGGTCAAAGATTCCCTGTTCTATCAATTGTCCAATGGCCACCATGGCTTCTCGTCCTGGTCCAAGATTTGCGATCGGAAAAGGATCGAGGGCTTTATTGAGATAGGCATAGGCCTCCTCCAAAACAAACCGAATGGATAGATCCGTTTCAAAAATAGCATTGATACTATTGACATCCGTTACCATGGCCGCGATGACAGCCCCTAGGACAGGACTACCATTCGTACGCGCCTCGGCATACTCGCCATCTGCCAAAAGGGCGAGCTTGAAGGTAAAAACCTCTTCTCCAATACTGATCTTGTTCTTGGTCGGCAAGACCGGAGTATAACCGGGTTTAAACAACATATCTGAACCACCCAGTGGTAAACCGCTCACCTCTTTCTCATAATAGACGCGGTGCCGAAGTTCATCTAAGGGTTCCATGTGTAACCATCCTTCTGTAGTAGCGATAATGGCTTGTAATCCAGCTGGAGACAAGGTCATTCGACCACGAAGTGCCGAAGGAGTCTGTCCCCGCAGCCGATAGGTCTTAATCTCTGGGTAAAGGGCCGACAACTTAATACCCATGATGGGAGATTCTTCCACCCAAAAAGAAAGCACACTGCCATCGGGTTGTGGTAAATCTACCATGACCTGAGTATCCGAAGCAACGGCTTGGCCCTCCAAAGGAGCTCGCGCTACTTTTTCCCGAATCGCATCTACATTGAGATCGACCGTTGGTGTTGTCCATTTGAGCGGTTGCGCCGCAAGGCTCAAACTAAGACGACATAGTAAGAACGTCAGACAAAATGAAAACAGTTGTTTCATGTAAGAAGCTTTAAGTGAACACAATGAACAATAGCATCCAGGGGGAAGAAAGCCTATTGCCTTTTTCCAAATGCTAAATGGGTGAGTACAATGTGTTCTAAGCGGTGAGTGTTGGGTCAGTTCCTGTACGAAAAAGAATGAGATTTGAAACCTGTGTATGCAATTGTCAACAAACTGGTAACTAATGAGTTACAGCACGTTAATACGTATTTCTACCTCTTTGCATTAATCATCATTAATACAATATTGGTAAGGCCGTATAGTAACGCGTACTAGTACTCAGTAGCCACAATGGCATTACATTTGTAAGGGGTATAAGCAATTTAGCGTCTTTCTAAAAGATGCTTGTAAGACTTAAAGAATAAACTGTGGGTTTGTTCATAGCCTAATAATGCTACCCTCGGATAATGGTCTTTTAAAACTGCAGGAATTCATTACTAGAGGTGGGGGGGATTTTCAATCATCTAGAATGAAATGGGTGGAGTGTTATTTTCTACAATATAGTGTTTGCTTGTAACAGCGCTCCAACAAATATATAATATTTTTTGTAAGATGAAAACGATTCCCGGGCCTCTTTCTTTCCTAACTCACCACTTTTGTTAAAAAATCATGTTTATAACACTGTAAATCAATGATTAATGAATAAATAAAAAATAACTTATTTAGTTTCATTTAATCAATGGGGATGAATAGACTTTATGCTGAAATGAGTTGCATAAGGATGGAAATTATTTTAGAATAAAGTCTAATAACGGTCGGAAAATAGTTTTATTCGTTGATTGGAGTCATTTCGAGTAGGCTGATCAGCGTCTCTAGATTCCAGGCATCTTCAATGTGGAAATGCCCAATTCGGGTTCTTCTGAGTGCCGATAAATAAGCGCCACTTCCTAAAGCTTTGCCATAATCATTAGCTAGAGAGCGGATATAGGTCCCTTTGCTGCAAGCGACATGAAAGTCAACAACGGGAATATCGATCTTAGTCAAATCAAAAGATGAAATATGGACTTGACGAGGTTGAACTTCAATCATCTCCCCTTTCCGGGCTCTCTTATACAGGGGTTGCCCATCTACCTTTATCGCGGAGAACATCGGTGGTATCTGATCGAGATCACCGATAAATTGATGTCTTTTTTCCTCTAAGAGCGCAGGTGTAATATGATCTATCGGAAAGGTTTCGTCTATGGCTGTTTCTTGATCAAAGGAAGGGGTAGTAGCTCCCAAGGTAATGGTTCCAGTATAGGACTTATCGAGTCCTTGAAATCCGTGTAATTGCTTGGTCGATTTACCGGTACAAATTATTAGCAGGCCTGTAGCCATGGGATCTAGGGTGCCCGCATGACCTACCTTTATTTTCTTGACTTTTAGGCGATGTTTCAGCCTATATCTAATCTTATTTACAACATCGAAGGAGGTCCAATCTTTCGGTTTATCTACCAATAAAGTAGCCCCTTTAATAAAGTCGTATTCCGGTAAAGGAACATCGTCTCCGTTCATTTTTTATTATTTTAAGTTTCAAACCTTGAGCAAAGTACCAAGGATGACCAAAGTCGCCACTATAAAACAATATACGGAGAAATATGTTAAATTGCTATTTCTAACCAACTTTATCATCCATACACAAGCCAGCATTCCGGTCAAAAAAGCAGCCGCAAATCCTAGGCCTAAGGCCGTCATATTTACCCCTTCAACCATAAAGGCTCCGTCCATCATATCCTTGGCTACCTTTCCAAAAATGAGTGGTACAACCATCAAAAATGAAAATCGTGCAGCTCGCTCTCTATCAATTCCCAACAAAACAGACGTAGAGATAGTCGCTCCGGAACGAGAAATCCCAGGCAAGATCGCAATGGCTTGCGCCAGGCCGACAATGAATGCATCTTTAAAAGAAACAACCCGCTCTGTTTGCTTTGCTCGGTCCGCAAAAAACAATAAGATCCCCGTTACGATGAGCATCAGTCCAACTAACAACATCTGCTGGCTAAATAATTGCTCAATCAAGTCTTCGAAGAACAAGCCTACAAAAACGGCGGGTATCATCGAGAGAATTATTTTCAGAGAGAAAGCGGTCTCTTCATTGTATTTGAATTGAAACAGTCCCTTCAATATCTCGACCACTTCTTTGCGAAATACAACCAAGGTACTTAATGCAGTAGCAGCGTGCAGTGTCACAGTCATTAGCAGACTTTCCTCTCCGACGCTCTCATCTCCCAGAAAGTACTTGGCAATCTCCAAGTGGCCACTACTGCTAACCGGCAAAAACTCCGTCAATCCCTGGACAATACCTAATACAATTGAACTCAACAATTCCCCCATCTAGGCTTTTATTTTTGATTCTTTTGGCTTAAAAATCGAATAAATACCTACTCCCACTCCAGCTAGGATTACAATAGGAGCAAGCGTAATTCTCCGGAAACTATAGATAATACTTTCATCCCAAATATCTGGGCTTGGCATACCGCCCCCGGACATCAAGACCAACCCCAAACCAATCAAACCCGCCGATACCAATAACAAAATGTAATTGATCTTACCATATAGAAGATCTGCATTTACAGTTGTCGCTGATCTATTAGCAGCCGAGGATCGGGTCTTTGATATGGTCGGTTTTACCTTTTTCTTTTCCGTACTTTTTGTGGTAACAACCACTTTCTTTTTTGGTGGCTTATGCTTACTCATACCAGCTATTTTTTATGTTGTTTACAATTTACTACATGATACACACTAATGTGACTGTCTCTTATACACATCTCCGAGCCCAC
>CAJXUM010000347.1 GCA_913060855.1 uncultured Lewinella sp.
CTACACTATCCTCTTCGTCGGCAGCGTCAGATGTGTATAAGAGACAGATTTATAGCCGTAGATCAACACCGGATGGATGATTTCACCCCCCATGCCTTTATGACGACCGACTATGGAAAGACCTGGAAAAAGATCATCAACGGTTTGCCCAAAGACGATTATGTGAAAGTAATCCGCCAAGATCCCCACGATCCCAATACCTTGTACATTGGCATGGAACACGGTATTTATATCTCCTGGAATAAGGGAGCCAATTGGGCCCGCATCAACAATAATTTACCGCCAGTATCAGTGCGAGATTTGCGGATTCATCCGAGAGAAAGGGATATCATTGTCGGGACCCATGGACGAGGCGTTTGGATACTCGATGATGCTCGTCCGATTTCAGAAATGGACGAGGCGCAGCAAAAGGACGTACATCTATTCCCCGCCCGTAAAGCTACTCGTTGGCATTATTATAGTCAGATTGAAAATATGGGCCAACGGACCTACAAAGCTGCCAACCCCGATTACGGCGCCTATGTCAACTTCTATCTAGCCAAAGCCGCAGCGGAGGTGGTCCGCTTGGAAATCACCAATGAGGAAGGCGTTTTGGTCAGACAATTAAAGGACACTAGCGCGACCACTGGCTTGAATCGCATGATTTGGGACCTACGTTCTGAAGGCCCAGCCGTCACGCTAAACAATCCGCCGCAGAGTGGCTGGCGGTCCGGCCCGTTTCGCCCCCTAGTCCCTCCAGGCACCTACCAAGCCATTTTGTTCGCCAATGGGCAGGAGTTAACCACTACCATTGAAGTTCGACCGGATCCGCGCTTAGATTTAGAAGAGAAAGACTATAAGGCGCAGGCTGCAGAAACGAAGAGACTAGAAACGGTACTCTCACAAACCAATCAATTGATCAATGACTCTGAGGACATTTTAGGGCAACTCAAAGCCCTCAAGCAACAATTGAAGTCCGACGAAGGTGCTGATAATAAGCGTACCTTGACCGCTTTGATGGAAAGTTGGAAGCAAATTGAAGTGCTTCAAGATGAATGGCGAAGACCGCCGCCCAATATGGGCTACCGCCAAAAGCCGAGATTGCGCGAAGAAATCAGATCTCTATTACGTGCAGTTGACGGCGCACCCGCTCAACCCACCCAGTCACAGCGAGATCGGGTTGAGTCATTAAAAGAGGAAACGGCAACGGCTGTTCAAGCCTTTGAAAAGGTAGTGAATGAAGAAATAGCAAAGCTAAATGCCTTGGTTAAAGATTTGCCAAGGGTGCATCTAGGAAGGAGAAGGCCTTAGGATCCATAGATTAGTCATCCGATGTCTTTCTAAGATGAAGCGTAGTTAGACATCGGATGACTGGCTTGGGAAACTTCGGATGTTTTGCTAAAGCCCAGCTAAGGTACTCTGATCAATTCTCCAAAGAAAATAGCATTCAAAAACAGCTTATTCGTTCCGTACCAGGTGCCGCGGAAGTTGGGGTCCTCAGCAAATAGTACTACCCTACCCTGCCCTGCTTTGCTTACCACAATGGAGGCTGATTTTTTAAGGAACTTATTCAGATTATCATCGGTAATAAAACCATCAATATGTGGATCTTCGGTGTACATGGCTACATTGCTGAATTCATTTTTGCTAGGAGCAATCCAGACCTTGTTATTCCGATAGATGGGCAATTGACGGTCCCTGTATCCATAACCAAGAGGGTGAGTAATGTCGAGATCTATTTCGAAAATCACTCCACCCACGCGATCTCGGCCTCTTATTTCAGAGGCTTGGACATAATCATATCTTTTCCTTTCGGTCGTATCTTTCTTTTCACCCTTCTCATCCTTCTTTTCTTTCACCAAGGATTCCTTCACCAATTTCTTTCCTATAGCCCAAGCCGTAGCACTACCGATAGTTATCAGGGTATTACCCTCTGATACCCAATCCTTGATCTTTTGGATATCTGTGCTATCAAAATTATTGTAGCTTCCCGAAACGAGCACCATCGTATTGTATTCACCGAGATCTGCTCTTCCAAATAGATGGGTCTGCAGTTTCGTGATGGGCATTTTCACCCGCTGATCTAAAAGATGCCATACAAAGCCAACTTCGTAACTGCTGGTTCCGTTTCCGGACAGTATCACTGCTTTGGGCTTATCTACATGATTGACATACCTGCTTCCCAGGTCAATACCAGTCCGGCTGTATCCCGTGGTAGCGGCATGCACATCGACCTGAAATTCATTAGCCGCTTCCAGCAAAAGTTCTCTTAACTCATCACTGTCAATTTTCTGTTTTTGCAGCGGAATAATGAGTGACCCATATGAAAAAGGCTGATCACCTGCTGAAGTAGGAATAGTAAAGGGTTTCTGGGAAACCATCACGCGTACTCCCTTAGATTGCAGCTGATAAAGAACGGCGGGGGCATTATAATCTTCCCATCCAATTATATAAGCATAACTGGAAGCCGGAACGGTTTTATTGTCAGCGACCAGGTCATTCTTTGTCACTTCTTTTCCAGGTCTAATGATCTTAGCGGAGGCTGAATGTTTTATGTTGTAGGCATTCGCCAAAGACCAGGCAGAAGCATCGTAAAATACACTGTCATGGTATTCACGATAGGTCTCAAACATGGTCTGAACCATGCGATATTGAGCTTGGGCGGTCGGTACAACGTAGGCCTTGCCTGGCTGGTAGGACTGACCATTCAGCGTGGTTTTTTGATCTAGTTCATAGACTTTAATCTGATGGGATAGCAATAGATTAACGAATGCATTGAGCCTACTCTGGTCGTATTCTTCTCCAAAGAGGTAAGCCTTTACCTTGCTTTTATTCGCATTGGCAATGGCGGACTTAAAGAAGTCTTGCTGATAGGCATACAATAACTTCTTATGCTTCACTGAGGCTTCGACAGTTGCTATGGAGTTGACAAACTGATTTCTGATGGTAAACGGAAAAGTAATCTGCCCCATATCTGTATCCTGCACGTGCCCGCGGGAGCTAGCCTGTTCGAATAGAATACCTAATCCCCCTTGCAGGTCGGGATAGGAAGAGCCATAGCCCGGATAAGTTCCATCGAAGACATCCTTGGTGAAATACAGTGAGCCCAATTTATCCATCTCCCGCTGAAAGTATAGGGCGAAGGTATCATTGAGGGTCGTGTAATTCTCTATAGGCATGATGGGATCTTTGGATCCATTGGCTTTCATAGGCTCAAAGAAGTAAGAACTATTGGAACCCATTTCGTGAAAATCGGTTACTACATTAGGATACCACTGATGATACCAGTCCAACTTCCCCTGGCTTTCCGGATGTACCAGTAGCAACCAATCTCTGTTCAGGTCAAACCAATAATGGTTCGTTCTGCCCCTTGGCCACATTTCGTTGTGTTCGGAATCCATGGGATCGGCATTTAATACCGCACTTCTATGAGAATTTGCCCATTGGGAGTGTCGATCCCTCCCGTCTGGATTGATGGTCGGATCCAAGAAAACGATGGCCTGCTGCCGATACCGTGCTATTGCTGGGTGATTGGAAGCGGTCAATACATAGGCAGCCAGCATGGCGGCCTCCGAGCTCGAAGGTTCATTGCCATGGACATTGTACCCCAGGTTAACAAAAACCGGTAAATCTGCTAAATCGCTATCTTGTACCACCGCATCGGGCTTGGTCAATTGGAGATGTTTTTGACGGTGGCCTTCTATATTTTGCAGGTGATCGGAATCGCTAATCTGAAGTATAACCAACCTTCTCAACTCATGGGTTTTACCATAATCGATGAGGCTGGCTCGGTCGGAGGCAGCATCCAGGGCTTCCAGGTAAGCCACGATCCGGTCGTGCCGGGTATGATAATCTCCTATTTCGTAGCCCAGAAAGGCTTCCGGACTGGGAATCGAAGGATCAAAAGGGCCAAAGTCTTTGTAGAAATAATCCTGGGACATTAAGAATAGGGAGGAAAGCAGACAGACAACAAGAGGCAATAATCGTTTCATTTAAAAGGAAGGTTAGGTTGTAATACTTTGTAAAATAAATTTTGCAATAAAAGCATGGGCAAAACATCCGAAGTTAGCCTAGGTATTTCCAAGTAAAACTTCGGATGTTTGCGTCTAGGCCTGGAACTGATTTAAACTTATTCAGCTGGACTTCAGCACCTGATACAAGTAAAAATGATAGGCTTTCAAAGCCGTCTAGTTTCCACCGCTACCACCATTATTGTTCTGCTGCTGACGTTGCATCGAGCGCTGCATTGGATTACCAGCACCACTGCCGCCCCTACGTCTCGCTGTGCCTTTAAACAGCTCAAAACGGGAAGGTTCCCGGGTTTCTGGCCAATAGTTGTTATTTCGGTCGGTATCTGCTGTTTCTAAAAGTGGGTCCAAAATGATTTTCTCTACTTCTTTTTCAAAGAAAAACACCTTATTGATTTGTTCGTTTTCCTTCTGCCAAATCTGGACGGGTATTCTCACGGTTTCAGCGGTACCATCTACAAATTGGAATTCAAGAATGATCGGCATGACCAGGCCGCCGACATTATCAAATTTGACGGAGTAGAAGTGGTAGCCTGCCTCCAAAAACGCTTTTTCATCCGGAGATAACTTACTTAGATAACGCTCATAAGCTTCTTTATCTTCTGGTGTTACATCCAGCGGATCATAGGTGTTGTAGAAGTCTTTCATGGTCGGATCGCGCTCTACCATCGTCTCCATAGCGTCATAACGTTGATCACCGATATACTTAGGCGATTTTTCTTTCTTGGCTTTAGCCAAATTCTTCTCCACCTCAGGATCTTTGGTATCTACCTGGAACCACTTGACCTCATTGATGGCCAAATCAACATGATCTGTAGTGTAAAACCAACCTCTCCAGAACCAGTCTAAATCCATACCAGAAGCATCTTCCATCGTGCGGAAAAAATCAGCAGGTGTTGGGTGCTTAAACATCCAGCGATTCGCATATTCTTTGAAAGCCATATCGAATAGCTCACGGCCCATAATGGTTTCCCGCAAAATATATAAGGCTGTTGCTGGCTTAGTGTAGGCATTAGGGCCCAGTTTTTTCACAGATTCTGAGTTGGTCATAATGGGGGAAATCTCCTCCTTAGGTAAACTCATGTAAGAAACGATCTTTGCAGGTTGTGCTCCCCAGTCATAGTCGGTTTCCCATTCCTGACCAGCAACTGCATCCAAGAAACTGTTGATTCCTTCATCCATCCAAGTCCACTGACGCTCATCAGAATTGACGATCATTGGAAAGTAGTTGTGACCGATCTCGTGGATGATTACCCCGATGTGTCCATACTTCATACGTTGGGAGTAAGTTCCGTCAGATTCGGTACGACCGTAGTTGAAAGCCACCATGGGATATTCCATCCCCATGCTACCATCGATGGACCAAGCTACTGGATAGGGATAGTCAAAGGTCATCCTTGAGTATACCTCAATGGTGTGTGCAGTTACACGAGTAGAATACTTTTTCCAAAGGTTATACCCTTCCTTTGAATAGGCAGACATGCACATAATGGTCTTACCATTTTGCTCCAAAGCCATTGCGTCCCAGATAAACTTGCGGCTGGAAGCAAAAGCAAAATCACGTACATTTTCGGCCTTGAATGTCCATGTCTTTTCTGCTGAAGATTTCTCTTTTTCATTTTCAATGGCCTCTTCCTCGGTTACGATCATCACAGGCGTATCGGTTGCCTTGCGAGCTTTAGCCATTCTTTTACGTTGCTCACTAGTCAATACCTCTTTGGGATTCTGTAATGTACCCGTAGCAGCTATAATGTGATCCGCAGGAGCTGTGATGTTTACTTCGTAATCACCAAAAACCAAGGTGAATTCACCGCTTCCCAAAAACTCTTTATGTTGCCATCCTTCTACCTCATTGTATACACACATTCTTGGGAAAAACTGGGCAATGGTATAAATGTAGTTCTCATCTTTTGCAAAGTATTCCGCTTTACCACGACCGCTGGAAGGCACATTGTACCACCACTTTACTTTGAAGGACACATTTTCACCTGGCTTCAAGGGCTGATCTAGATCTACGCGCATCATGGTCCCCACAATATGGTGCTTCATATCCTTATCCGCGGCATTTTTTACGTATTCAATATTATGTCCCCCATCAAAGGGATTCTGCATTCTCGATAACTGCCCAAAGCTCATCCGGCCATCGATCTCACCAGGTCGTATTTTTAGGGTTTTCGAATCCTTAGCTCTAACATTCTGATCCAATTGAAGCCAGAGATAAGTAAGTACATCAGGAGAATTGTTGAAATACGTGATCACTTCATCACCATAAATTCTTTGATTTTCATCATCTACTCGGATGTTCATTTTATAGTCAGCTTTTTGCTGATAATAAGCATGGCCAGGAGCTCCAGAAGCAGTGCGATAAGCAGTAGGAGTAGGAAACTCTTCTTTTAATTGTTTAAACTTGTTGTAATTCAGGTTCGGATTCTGCGCTTGAATCACAAAGGCTATTAGGCCTAATAGCAGGCTTAGGGTGTAAGTCTTTTTCATAGATAATTTTTGATAGTATTATTCCTCTCAGTTCAATTTTAGCGTACTAATTTAATACCTGAGACTGTCTCGTTAAGTTTTAACAGCATTTGCATTTTGAACAAGAGCAATTACTTTCGAGACAATTATTCATAATTCATCAGTGTACCTGTCTCTTATACACATCTGACGCTGCCGACGAAGAGGATAGTGTAGA
>CAJXUM010000348.1 GCA_913060855.1 uncultured Lewinella sp.
ATCCTCTTCGTCGGCAGCGTCAGATGTGTATAAGAGACAGATCTAATGGTAGACTCGACATTTTCTCAATAAAGGCATCATTTCTACGAAACACTAGCACAGCGCTCATGATAAATAAAAAGAAGAAAGTAACTAGCGCAAAAATGGCCATCCAATTGATGTTACCTGCTTCTGCTATAATATATTTATACATAGTTCTCTATTTTGAGGTGGTGGAAATCGGACGTCTATGACCGAGGTCGGCAGCCGGAAATCGGGGGTGCGGGTATTCTTTTCTACACCCTCCGACAACCAACTTTTACGTTCCACCTAAGCGTGAATTAGGTATTAATTATCAGCCTGTGGCTTAGGTTTAATATCTGTTCCCAGTCTTTGTAGATAGGCAATCAAGGCTATGATCTCTTTATTTTCGAGATTTTCCTGCTCGATGCCATCTCCTCGAAGACTCTTGGCCACTTCTGCCGCTTGAGTTTTCAAATCTGCCACTGCTTGGTCTGCAAATCCGTCCGGATAAGGCGTACCCAATTGCTGCAATACTTTGATTTTGGCAGAAGTATAATCAGTATCCAGATCTCGACGTAATAGCCAAGGATAAGGAGGCATGATTGATCCTGGAGACATACTCTCTGGGTCTAGCATATGGTTGTAATGCCAGCTATCAGGGTATTTAGCACCTACCCGATGCAAATCGGGGCCGGTACGTTTAGATCCCCAAAGGAATGGACGATCATAGATAAACTCACCTGATTTGGAATACTCTCCATATCGTTCGGTCTCAGAACGGAAAGGTCGTATCATCTGTGAGTGACACCCCATACAGCCTTCTCGGATATACAAGTCTCTACCTTCCAATTCCAAAGGAGTATAAGGACTAACAGAAGCGATTCTAGGTACGTTTTCATCCACCATCATCATTGGGAAAAGCTCCACCATACCACCGATCAATACCATAATGGTACTTCCGATCAACATTTGAACTGGGCGACGCTCAATCCAACGGTGCCAGTGTTCCCCTTTGTGTTTTACATATACTTCGCGAGCAGGCGCTTCGACTGCCTCATTGGCTTCCAACTTGCCACTCTTAACTGTTTTGTAAAGGTTATACACCATCACAAAAACACCCCCTAAATACATGGTTCCACCTAAGGCCCGAAGGGCATACATGGGTAAGATTTGCGTAACCGTTTCAAGGAAGTTTCCATATTGCAAGAAACCATCCGCTGTAAACTGTTTCCACATCAAACTCTGTGTCCAGCCCGCCCAGTACAAGGGTACGGCATAGAAAAGAATACCCAAAGTAGCAATCCAAAAGTGTGAATTCGCCAATTTGGTAGAATACAGTTTTGTATTGAAAATTCTAGGTAGCAACCAGTATAGGATACCAAAAGTCAACATCCCATTCCAGCCCAAAGTACCAATGTGTACGTGACCAATGGTCCAGTCGGTATAGTGACTAATCGCATTGACTGATTTGATGGACATCATAGGGCCCTCAAAAGTAGCCATACCATATGCGGCTACAGCGACGACCATAAATTTGAGTATTGCATCATCTCTAACACGGTCCCAAGCGCCCCGCAAGGTCAATAGACCATTCAACATACCTCCCCAAGACGGGGCAATCAGCATGATAGAAAATGCGGTACCTAAAGACTGCGCCCAATCCGGTAAAGAAGTATACAACAAGTGGTGAGGGCCAGCCCAGATGTAAATAAAGATCAAAGCCCAAAAGTGAATAATCGAAAGCTTATAGGAATAAACAGGTCGATTAGCGGCTTTGGGTAAGAAGTAGTACATCAGCCCCAAGTAGGGCGTGGTTAGGAAGAAGGCCACCGCATTGTGTCCATACCACCATTGCAGCAAGGCATCTTGCACACCTGCAAAAACAGGGTAACTTTTCATCAGATGCACTGGAACTTCCAGGTTGTTGAAAATGTGCAATACCGTCACGGTGATCCACGTGGCAATATAAAACCAGATGGCTACATACAAATGGTGTTCTCTCCTCCGTAAAATAGTACCAAACATATTGATACCAAATACCACCCAGATAGCCGCGATACTTAAATCGATCGGCCATTCTAGTTCTGCATATTCCTTTGCGCTAGTATAACCCAAAGGCAAACTGACCGCTGCCATAATAATAATGGTCTGCCAGCCCCAAAAATGTATTTTAGAGAGTGTATCATTATACATTCTTGCTTTAAGTAAGCGTTGCAGGGAGTAGTAAACACCCATAAAAATACCATTCCCGACAAAAGCGAAAATGGCTGCATTAGTGTGAAGGGGCCGGATTCGACCAAAGGTCGTTTCGGCGATTCCCAAGTTTAGAGCGGGGAAAATTAACTGGAAGGCGGCAATAAGTCCTACCAGCATTCCGACTACCCCCCATAGTACGGTCGCGTAAGCGAAGTTTTTGACAATAGCATTGTCGTAACTGAATTGTTCTATCTTCGACATCTTTCTAAGATTTAGGGTTTGCTGTTTGAATGCCAAGTTTTGTAATACCTCCCAACAACATGAGGAAGGTCAGGTAGAATAAAATTTGAAGGCTAATCATCAGTTTTGTTTTTTGTTTGCTGATCAAATAGGATCCTAACAGATGGGGTATATTCATCTTCGTATTGGCCCGATTTTACCGCCCATAAAAAGGCCATGAGAAAACCCAGGGCGATAATGAGACTAATTCCGATGAGTAAAAAAATGATTTTCATGTCTGCTGAATTTGACGGCAAGTTATAGCGACCTATTCCCTCATAAGATGATACACATCAAACCCATTGGTGATTTTTGTCACCTACCGACCCAAGGTTCTGTTGGGCTAGCCACCAACTCCCTCCTACACCGATTATTACGATCGTAATCGCACTCAATGGCATCAGAATAGCCGCTACTACAGGCGACAATAAACCTTGCACCGCATAACTCAAACCAATCACATTGTAGCAAGCAGCTATGGCATAAGCAAAGTACACCACCCACTTACTTTGTCGCACATAGCGTATCATAGCTGGAAATTGGCCAAATTGTGCCGCTCCAAGTATCGCATCGCTGGCTGGCGTGAAATTGTTGATATCCTCAGTCAATACTACGCCTACATGGCTTTGCTGTAGGGCGCCTGCATCATTGATTCCATCCCCCAACATCAGCACTATCGCATCCTGTTTTTGCAGGGATTGGATATAGGTCAATTTATCTTGCGGTGATTGGTTAAAATGGAGTTGATTTCGGGTATCGAAATAAGGAATCAGGTGATCCAATTCTTGATTATTATCACCTGATAGTAAGGACAATGTGAAATACTGACGTAAATCAGTCATAAAGGTTTTCAGCGTACTTCGATATTGATTTTTATAGGCAAAAAGGCCTTGCACCTTTCCGTCAATTTGCAGGAAAACACCTTTGCGATGATTTTCCTCAACACCTACGAAATGCGCTGAGCCAAGTCGAAAGGACTTACCTTCTATAGTGGCAGCAAGACCCTTTCCGGGTATTTCAGTCACAGTAATTTGATCTATGGTTTCGATGGTTGAAAACAAGCTCGCGATCCCTACACTTAGTGGGTGGCTCGATTGTACAACCATTGACTTTACCGCCCTTTTCAGTTCGTCAGATAATTCATCCCCCTCATAATGGAGCAATAACTGACGATTATCAGTTAGGGTGCCGGTTTTATCCAATACAATATGCGTAATCGACTGTAGTGCCTCAATCACATGCGTATGCCGTACGTAAAATTGATGTCGAGCGAGCATCCGTAGCACATTCCCATAAGTAAAAGGAATAGCCAAGGCTACCGCACAAGGACAGGCGATGATGAGTACTGCGGTAAATGCATTGAAAGCGATACTGCTATCGATCTGCCACCAATACCCAAAGGTGAGCCCAGCAATCGATAAAATGACGATCGTGAAAAACTTAGCAATTTGATTAGCCAGTCGGCTTTGCTTTCCTTCAAATTTATCTTGCTTAAAGGCTTGATCATTCCACAGTTGTGTGAGGTAACTATGCTCCACCTTCCGGCTCACCGTCACTTCAATACTTCCTCCTTGCAACTTACCTCCCGCAAAAATCCGATCACCCACCCTTTTCGTAACCAGATCCTCTTCGCCACTCACAAAACTGTAATCGATATGCGCTACGCCTTTGCTAATCTTAGCATCAGCGGGTATCAATTCTCCATTTTTGATTAGTAATTGATCACCAATCTCTACTTTATTTAAAGGCGTAGAGACCCAGTCCTTTTTGCGCTTTACCAGGGTGGCGATTGGGAAATAGGATTTGTAATCTCGCTCGAAGGATAAATTATGATAGGTCTTGCCTTGGAACCATTTCCCAACTAGCAAGAAAAAGATCAGGCCAGCCAAGCTATCAAAGTAGCCAGCGCCTGTATGGCTCAGGATCTCGTACAAACTGCGGCCAAACAAAGCCAACATCCCCAAGGACACCGGAACATCAATATTCAAATGTCCTTGTCGCAGTCCATAGTATGCAGAACGGAGATAATCCGACCCACTATAGAGCAGTAAGGGTAAGGCCAATGCAATATTTAAATAACCAAACCAGGTGGCATAGACTGAAGCTTCTAAGCCCAAATATTCGGGAAAACTGATCAACATGATATTCCCAAATAGAAAACCCGTAACCCCCAATTTGTAGGTTAAGGTGTAGTCTATTTCCGGTTTCTCTACGGTTTCTAACTGGCTGTAATTAATGGTCGGCGCATACCCAATGCTCGCCAATAACTCAACGAGCTTCCTTAGGCTTGTCTGCTCGTGCTCGAAGCTGAGGTGTATGTTTTTTTTAGGAAAATTGACCTGCGATTGAGTTATTCCTGGATGCAACTTATACAAGTTCTCTAGCAACCAAATACAGGAACTACAATGTATCTGGGGCAAGTGTAGAGAAACTTTTGACAGTCGATCATTGCTAAAAGTCAGTAGTTTTTCTTGTACCTCTTTTTCTTCCAAATAGGCATAGGTAGTGGTACGCTTCCCTTTCAGACTCAGTCCGGGGTTGTTTTCTAGATCGTAATAGGTGCAAAGGTCATTCTCTTGTAAAATCTCATACACCATTTTACAGCCTTCACAACAGAACGTCTTTTCTTTTAATTTAACCAGCTCAGTATCACAGTTTTCACCACAATGGTAACAGCTGGCGGCAGTTTCGATTTCAGGTACCATTTCCATGCCGTAAAATTCCATCTCTTTTATGTGGGGCAGGATGTCAAAAATCAAAGTTAGGGGTGACTTTCATCACCTTTAGCCCTTTGCCACTCCCTTAATTTTGCAGCTATGGATACTTTATTATTACGCAAATACGATGTTCCCGTTCCACGATATACCAGCTACCCCACTGTCCCGTACTGGGATAATACCCCGGGAGAGGCGGAATGGAAAAATAAAGTCAAATCAAGTTTTGATCAGGATGACGGGATAAGTTTATACATACACCTCCCCTATTGTGAAAAGCTATGCACCTATTGTGGTTGTAATAAGCACATCACCAAAAATCATAAGGTAGAGGCTCCTTATATTGATACCTTAATCCAGGAATGGAGTATGTACCTGGCGCTTTTTGACAAACCGCCCACGATAAAGGAACTGCACCTTGGAGGTGGCACCCCCACCTTTTTCTCCCCTGAAGAATTAGAACGGCTTATCACGAGTATCACTCGACACGCCCAGGTGCCCGCTGATGCTAGCTTTAGTTTTGAAGCGCACCCTTCAAGTACCACCTTTGAGCATTTGGACACCCTACATCGACTAGGGTTTCGACGGATAAGTATTGGAGTACAGGACTTTTCCCCTATCATCTTGGAGATCATCAATCGCCAACAGACGGAGGAACAAGTAGAAATAGTCACACAGCAGGCCCGAGCCTTAGGTTACGATTCTATCAATTTTGATTTGATCTTTGGGCTTCCTTTGCAGGATAAGTCAGCGATCCGAAGTACGATCAAAAAAGTAAAGCGGATGCGCCCCGATCGCATCGCTTTCTATAGCTATGCCCATGTTCCTTGGATCAAACCTAGTCAACGGGCCTATTCTGAAAAGGATTTGCCACTAGGCGAGGAGAAAAGAGCCTTATATGAATTGGGTAGGCAGTTGCTAGAAGATGCAGGTTACGCAGAGATTGGGATGGATCATTTTGCCTTGCCAGAAGATGAATTGTACCAGTCTTATGAAGCGGGTAGTTTACATCGCAACTTTATGGGCTATACGCCGCATACCACCCGTTTGAGTATTGGCCTTGGCGCTTCGGCGATTAGTGATAGTTGGGATGGTTTTGTACAGAATGAAAAGAAAATTGCCGATTACCAAGCTAGGATTGAAAGTGGTGAATTCCCCTTCTTCAGAGGTCATACTTTGACCCATGAAGATGAAAATATTCGACAACATATTCTCAATTTGATGTGTCGACACGAAACCAATTGGGCTCATCCTGAACAGCAAACAGATGCGCTATTCGCCGGCCTCGATCGTATGAAAGAACTCGAAAGAGATGACCTCATCTCCTTTTCTCACACTCGATTACAGGTTACCAAAAAAGGACTCCCTTTTATTCGGAATATTTGCCAGGCGCTGGATGCGAGGTATTGGGCTAAGCGACCGGAAGGGGCTTTGTTCAGTCAAGCGGTGTAGCGGCTGTCTCTTATACACATCTCCGAGCCCACGAGACCGAGGCTGATCT
>CAJXUM010000349.1 GCA_913060855.1 uncultured Lewinella sp.
GCGCCGCGCGCTCGGCGACCGCTCTGGCATGATTGTCGAACTCAATCGCCGTATCAAGGCCCTGGCTAACCAACACGACATTCCTTATCTCGACTATCACAGTGCCATGAAAAATGACAAAAATGGCATGGACCCTGATTTGGCAGAAGACGGTGTGCATCCTACACTGAAAGGCTATAAACTCATGGAGGAACTGGCGAAAAAGACGGTTGGGGAGTTGCTGAAATAAGTAAACGAACAGAATTATATAGAGATATGGAGCGTCGAAAATAAATTGTTTCGACGCTCCATATGACTCATAATAAGTACTGGTAAAGCAGGCCATGGTGAGACTTCTGCTGCCTTCACCATCGCTGCAAGCTATCCTAAAATCTGCGCCTTAAAAAGCCTAGCATTCATCTCCGCAATATTGGTAATAGATATGCCTTCTGGACATTCTACCTCACAGGCTCCGGTGAAAGAACAATGACCAAAGCCCTCCACCTCCATTTGTGTCGTCATGTCCAGTACCCTTTGATGGGCTTCCAGCTTTCCTTGAGGGAGTGAATTGAGGTGATTGATTTTGGCGGCAGTAAATAAAGCAGCGGAGGAGTTTTTGCAAGTGGCTACACAAGCGCCACAGCCTATGCAAGCCGCTGCATCCATCGCTCGATCCGCAATGGCTTTGCCTATCAATATGGCATTGGCTTCTGGTGCCGTACCCGTTTTTGCACTGATATAGGCCCCGTTTTCGATAATTCGATCAAAAGCGGACCGGTCTACGATTAAGTCTTTGATAATGGGAAAGGCCTTGGCCCGCCATGGCTCTACGACAATTGTGTCTCCATCTTTGAAGCTACGCAGGTGCAACTGGCAGGTGCTTATATTGGAATGCGGCCCGTGGGCCCGGCCATTGATAAATACACCACATTGACCACAGATACCTTCCCGGCAGTCATATTCAAAAGCAATCACACTTTCATCTTGCAGCACTAGTATTTCATTGAGGTGGTCTAGGGCTTCCAAAAAGGACATGTCTTCCGTCAGCTCGCCTACTTTATAGTCTTTAAAACTGCCCTTTGCTTGAGCCTGTTCCTGTCGCCAAATTCGAAATGTAAGTTGCATATCCTTTTATTTATAACTTCTTACTGAGGGTGTCACGAATTCAAAATCCAATTTTTCCTTGTGTAGCTGAAAATCGCCTTGCTGATACGCCCAAGCAGAAACATAGGCGAACTGTTCGTCCATCCGCATAGCCTCGCCATCGGCGGTTTGAAATTCTTCTCTAAAATGGGCCCCGCAGGATTCTTCCCGTTGTAGGGCATCGGTACACATCAATATTCCGAGTTCAATAAAATCGGCTAACCGCAGGGCTTTTTCTAACTCCGTATTCAGTTCGTCACTGTTTCCGGTGACTTTGACCTCAGACCAAAATGTTGTTCGGAGTTCCTTAATGGCTTTGAGGGCTTTCTCCAAGCCTGCCTGGTTTCTACTCATGGCACATTCCTGCCACATTGTTTTTCCGAGTTCTCGATGAAAATGATCAACGGTTTTGGTGCCTTGGACTGCAAGGACGCGCTCGATATGCAGCCTGGCCTCGGCCTCAACTTCCTGGAAGGCTGGATGATCTACGGTGACTGGTTCATCTTTCAAAGCGGCTGCTAAGTAATTATTGATCGTATTGGGAAGGATGAAATAGCCGTCCACACTAGCCTGCAATAGCGAGTTGGCCCCTAAACGATTAGCGCCGTGATCTGAAAAATTGCATTCCCCAATCGCATATAAGCCGGGGATAGTGGTCATCAATTCATAATCTACCCAAAGTCCGCCCATGGAGAAATGAGCAGCTGGCGATATCTGCATCGGTTCCTGGTAGGCATCAATACCCGTTATCTTTTTATACATGGCAAAAAGATTCCCATATCGGTCTTTGATAGTGGCTTGCCCAAAATTGGCAATGGCGCTACGGAAATCCAGGTAGACGGCATTTTTGAGTCGGCCTACCCCGAAGCCCGCATCTATTCGTTCTTTGGCAGCACGTGAAGCGATGTCTCTGGGTGCCAAATTGCCGAAACTAGGGTAACGCCTTTCCAAATAATAGTCTCTTTCTTCCTCTGGAATATCGTTAGCTACGCGAGGATCATCTTTTTGTAGCGGCACCCAAATACGGCCATCATTGCGGAGTGATTCCGACATTAGCGTCAACTTGGATTGGGCTTCGCTCGATTGTGGAAGTGCGGTGGGGTGAATCTGCGTAAAGCTGGGTGCCGCAAAGAAAGCCCCTCTTTTATGGGCCTTCCAGATGGCACTTCCATTACATCCGATGGCCAGCGTAGAGAGCCGGAATACCCGGGCGTAACCACCAGTAGCCAAGACCACGGCATCCGCCGCAAAACGTTTTAATTCACCACTTACTAAGTCCCGGGCGATGATCCCTTTAGCCTTTCCATCTACCACTACTAGGTCTAGCATTTCATGCCGAGGAAACATCCTTACCTTTTTGCTTCTCACCATCTTGGACAACTGAGAATAGGCCGCCAAAAGAAGTTGTTGTCCCGTCTGACCTCGAGCGTAGAAAGTCCTTTGCACCTGTACCCCCCCGAAGCTTCGGTTTACCAACACGCCACCATATTCTCGGGCAAAAGGAACCCCTTGCTGGGTGAAATGGTCAATGAGTGGTGCTGAAAGTTCTGCTAGTCGATAGGTATTAGCCTCCCTCGATCGGAAGTCACCTCCTTTCAAGGTGTCATAAAACATTCGCCAAACACTATCGCCATCATGTTGATAGTTCTTTGCGGCATTAATCCCACCTTGCGCCGCTACGGAATGAGCTCTACGCGCAGAATCCTGATAGCAGAAGCATTGCACCTCATATCCCAACTCAGCTAAGGTCGCGGCAGCCCCTGCCCCGGACAACCCAGAACCTACTACGATCACTTGTAGCTTCTTCTTATTAGCAGGATTGATCAGCTGGCTGTGCATCTGATAGTTGCGCCACTTATCTTCGAGCGGGCCTTCGGGTATCTTTGCGTCAAGTATCATAATAGAAATTATTGGAAGTAAACAACAATAGGAATGATGCCAAAGCCCACAGCTACTACTATGGCATAAATTAGAGAGACCTTAGCGAGCAGTATCAGTCCTCGTTTATGATAAAAACCCAGCGTCTTGAAGGCACTTTGTAGCCCGTGATGCAAATGAAGCCCCAAGGGGATCATCAAAAGGGTATAGAAAATCACGTAGTAAACATTGTGGAAAAGGGTATAGGTGACTTCATAAATATCTTTGTTCCCTGCAGCGTCATATCCTACTTCCTCCCCAATTCCCAGCTTGACCCGCGCCCAAAAATTCACCAGGTGAATGACAATGAAAATCAGAACTAGTATACCTAAAATGCCCATGTTTTGTGAAGCCCAACGACTGTTCTCCTGAGTGTGATTAACGGCATACTTGACAGGCTTCGCCTGCTTATTTCGGATAGTAATCACTAAGGCATAAATAGTATGCAGAATAATAGAGAGGTACAACGCATAAGCAATAATCATGATCAGCGGATTCTCGCGTAACCAAGTAGAATAGGCATTGTACAAGCCACGAGCAGTCTCTTTCGGCAACAGTAGTAAGCAGTTGGCGGATAAATGGACGATTAGAAATAAACAAAGAAATAAGCCAGTCAGGGCCATCATGTTTTTTCGGAAAAACAATGGATTTATTTTCATATTTCGACTTTTAGCCCCTGCCTAAAAGACTGCATCAACCTGTACTTTTCAAGCCGCCTGCAATCCCATTCGTGAGCATCAGTAATTTTTTCAATAAAGGTTCGGCTGCTTCCGGGGCGCTTTCTTTGACACCACGCCAATCCTTCAAATATTGTAATTGCAAGGCGTGTAAATTAGCCAAGACCTTACTTCTAAGGGCTATATTTTGTAATTGACTTTTCCGGCGTTCAGCAACAGCTTGGCCAAATAATGCTGTGATTTGATGCAAGCCCGATTCATGATCTTCGAGCAATAACTTCATTAGAGAATCACGGATCTCTACTTGTGGAACCAGTAAAGCAAATTCATTCATAATAGAAGCATCCGCATTGAGTAAACTGGTTTCCACTTCGATCAAGGTGTAATATAATAAGGGCCAGCTGGCAGCGGCGGCATGTAGGGCCGACCATTGCTCAGGTGCTTCCTGCTGCAATTGGCGCAAGGCTGTTCCTACGCCAAACCAGCCCGTGAGATTGAACCTAGCTTGATTCCAACTGAACACCCAAGGTATAGCACGAAGGTCAGAAAGGCTACGCGTACCGGTGCGACGTGCGGGGCGTGAACCAATCTTACTTTGTTCTAAAACATCGATTGGAGTAGCCTGCGTGTAAAAAGTAATAAAACCAGGGTGATCGATTAGCGAAGGATATGCTTTTTGAGAAACCTGCGTCAACATTTCCATCGCCTCAGCCAGCGAACTCGGAAGAGCCTTAGGATTCTGGTTTTGCATAACTTGGCGAGCGGTACCCGCCAGTAGCATCTCCAGGTTATAGGTTGCGTTTTTTAGATTGGCAAACTGCTGAGCGATCGTTTCGCCCTGTACCGTGATTTTAATCTGACCACTGACCGAACCTGCAGGCATACTGTCCAAAAAACGATGGTATTTACCCCCTCCTCGACTAATGGTACCGCCTCTACCGTGGAAAAAACAGAGTTGCATATCATGCTGCTCTGCTACCTTGCTTAGGTTTTCTTCAGCTTTGTAGATGCTCCAACGACTCGCCAGAATACCTCCGTCTTTATTACTGTCACTATAACCCAGCATAACTTCTTGAATACGGCTGTACTGCCGCTGTTTTGTGATCGGATGAGCTAGGAAAGCTTGGAGTATCTGATCCCCAGCCTGAAGGTCATCAATGGTCTCCAACAAAGGAACCACAGGAATGGGCTGATCTAAAAGACCAACTTCTCTCAGGAAAAGATAGACGACCAATAGATCTGTTAAATCTCGAGTCATACTGACAATAATAGAGCCAATACAGTCGGTCCCATACTGTCGAATATGCCGACGTAAAACCCGATAATAAGCCAATACCTCATCTGCTTCTGGCCCACAACTTTCTCCCATAACCAGGAACGGGCGTTTACTTTGCAATTCTGTATTGAGGAAGTGGAGCCGTTTATCCATATCCCATTCAGCAAAGTTGAAATCCTCAAAGCCAGCTGCTTCTAGAATTTGGCAGATGGCTTTTTCATGATAAGCGCTGTTTTGCCGAATATCGAGCTTAACAAGGTGAAAGCCAAAACAACGGACTTGCCGCTCCAGCGCAAATAGCCGATCCTGGGCGATTCGCTGCGCTCCAATTTCCTGTAGCGCTTGTCGGAGTAATTTTAGGTCCTGCTGCAGTTCTTGGGCATCGCTATAATAGCACCCTGGGCGAGTATCCGCCTGACTTGTCGTATGTTTAAGTCGGGCTATTATCAGATTGACAAATTGTCGATAAGGGCTCCGAGGGTTTCTGGCCAAGGCCTTTGCTCCTACTTCACCGAGTACCACTGCTGTGGTTTGAATAGCTGCTTGTAAAGCCTGCGGAGTCGCTTGATGAATGTCAGACATGCTCAAACTAGCAGCTAATTTATTCAACTCCTCATGCAATAACTGGAGCGCCGCCGCTCGGTGTTTCTCTAAAGTACTTTCGGTAAAAGCGGCTGTTACATAGGGATGCCCATCGCGATCTCCGCCCACCCAGCTGCCAAATTGTAGCATAGGAAATTGCTCTGGTTCGACGAGATAATTGGGGTCAAAACCCATTGCTCTCCAGGTACTTCTCAAGCGATGATCACTTTCCTGCAGCGCTTGGGGAAATACATGAGTGAAATAATGTAGCACGTGGTTGCGCTCATCAAGAAGAGACGGTTTTTCTAAGTAGACTTCACCGGTACGCCAAAGCCGTTCCAACAGCGATTTAATGGACTCACTGATTTGCGCCCGTTCTGTATTCGACCAGGTGGTATTTTCGTTTTTGACGAGGAGTAGGTATAATTCGCGATGTAATTCCAATACGGTAACTCGCTTAGCTTCGGTAGGGTGCGCTGTGAGTACCGGTTGAATACAAAGTTTAGGGAACACTGCGGCCATTTGTGCTTCAGTATAACCCTGTTTTTTCCATAGTGCGAACGTCTCTCCCCAGGAACCTCGAATCGCATGCAGCCCTTTTTCATTTTCTACTTGCCTTTTATATTGCACGGCAACATTTTCTTCTACCATGTTCAGCAGCTGAAAGGAAATACTAAGCGCCTGAATCATTTTTGCTTCTTGATCTGCTGCTAATTTCTTGGTGGGAGGGTCTTCGTTGATCCAAGGGAGTAGGCGAGCTAAATCATCCTCTCCTAAGGAAAAGAGTACGTCCTGGAAACAGGTCATTACAAACTGTAAATCCCTGCTGGTTTTATCCATTACCTGCTGATGAAGGGTGTTTTTCATAAATAAATGATGAGCGTTTCGAATTTGATGTAATGGCTAAACTTGTACAAGTTGTTTAAGATAACAGATTGGTGGCAATTGAGAGAACAAGACCTTGAAAATATCTACTAGAATCTCATTTCTACCCATCTGACTGAAAAAGGATGCTAAGCTTAGTTCTTTTCAAGATAGAAAAGCGTACGTGTGTAGGCTTGTTTTTGGTATTAAGTTTTCTTATCTACTGTATAAGGACTGTCTCTTATACACATCT
>CAJXUM010000350.1 GCA_913060855.1 uncultured Lewinella sp.
TGTATAAGAGACAGAAACACGCCTGGGGTTTCCTTCAATACTGGTGTAAGTCGATTATGCGCGGGTGCTCCCAAGGCTATGTTTTCTTGCCCACTCACTTTGTGTAGAAAGGCGAAAACAGTAGTCGCGAAAATATTGAATAGGGTTAAGTGAGGCGTCCAAGATCTTACATCCGTTTCCTGCGCCAGGGCTCTGAGGCGAGCAGAGCGCATTTCTCCTAAATCAATGGACACACGTTGGGATCGACTGGTAGAAGCCTGACCCGTAAAGCCGTATAAAGCAGGTGGTGCAGGCAATTCTTTGGCCTTGTCTTGCCAATATTTTTGGATCGCTAGTTTCTTTTCGGTTTGACGCGCTACTTTTTCTTGCTGGATATAGTCGAGGAAAGGTGGAAAATGACCACTCTCATCCAATTGTCGACTGATGGCCGCTTCATAGAGCGTCGCCATTTTTTTATACAATACCGCAACACTCCAAGCATCAGTGATGAGGTGATGCTGATTGAAAAACCAGGCAAAGCGATCTGCTGCCAGCTTAACCAAGACAGCATCGAAAGCCAATTTCGATAGATCAAAGGGCTGTTGACTACGTTGAGTGGCCCAATCTTCGAATTTATCACGAGCGCTTGGGTCTTCGCTCCAATCCAGTATCTCTAGTTGATAATCAAGACTTGGAAGTATCTGTTGTTTCGGAACTCCATTTTCTACTCGGAAAACAAGCCGCATCGCATCGCTACTATTGACGAGTGCCTGAAAAGCGGCCTGGAAATGACTTTCTTGAATCCGACCTTTGATTTGGAAAGCCAGCACCATATTGTAGAGCGGGGCTTTAGGACTTAATTCCTGCCCAGCCCACATCAGCAACTGACTTTGAGTAAGGTCTTGTAATTCTATAGGGGGAGCAGATGGCTCAATCCGTTGTTTCATCTATGCAGTTTTAAGTCTTTCTAGGTAATTACCAATCGCTTCGACCGTCATGAAATTTTCAATGGTCATATCTTGCGGGGGAACTTTCACCTCGAATTTTTCCTCTATAAAAGCGAGTAATTGGATCATGCCCAAAGAATCGATTAGTCCCGATCCAAGCAGATCTTCCTCCGGGCTCAAATCGATATCTACTTGTCCACTTAGTAGCTGTTGTTTGATGTAGTCAATGATTATATCATTCATAGGAAACTAAATTTTACTGACTTGTTGTTTTAGTGCTTTACGGTTAATCTTACCAGCCGCAGTGCGGGGTAAGGCTTGGGTAATATTGATATGTTGAGGTACTGCGTATTGCGGCAATGATTGACCGATGTAATTGCGCAGGCTTTGTTCATCTGAGTTCTGACCTTCTTTTAGGGTGACGGCTGCTCCGACCAAGAGTCCATATTCTTCATTTTTGAAGGAGAACACCGCGGCTTCTTCCACGGCTTCGTGCGTGATCAAAATGGCTTCTACTTCATCCAATTCAACTCGATAACCCCGCGTTTTAATCTGACGGTCTTTTCGCCCTAGAAAATGGAGAAGGCCATCTTCGTCTAATCGGACGAGATCGCCAGTTCTATAAAAAACCTCGGGCATACCCGGAACTTTAGTTTGTATGAAAAATCCCTTTTCTGTCAAGTCGGGGCGTTTCCAATAGCCACGCATACGGGTAGCACTACGGATTAATAATTCGCCAATTTCTCCTTCTGCTACCATTTCGTCCTGCTCATCAAGAATCAGCATTTCGGTATTGTCCCAGATGTATCCCAAGGGTAGGGGATCATCCGTAGTCGGTATAGCAGGGATATGATAATAGGTACATTGATTCACTTCTGCTGGGCCATATACATTGCTAAATTGAGCTTGAGGCCAAGTTTGCATTAAGCTCCGCAAGAATTTGGGCGGGAAAGGCTCGCCACCAAACAGGATCCACTTCAAGGATTGAAGATTGCGTTCCTCTAACACGCCTCTCTGTACTAATTGTATCAATGCCAATGGAACGGAGTACCATAAAGTCAACTGCTCGGTTTCCATCAGGGTACTGAGGCTAGCCGGTATTTTGGTGTAAGCATCAGGAATGATAATGGTCGTTGCGCCTACATAAGGAGCCGAGAAATAACCAAAGGTGGAGATGTCAAAATGGAGTGCGGCATGATTTCCTACTCGATCTTCTGCTGTCAAGTTGTAGAGCGAAGCCGATAGTTTGGCATAGCTCATCCCACTATAATGGGTATGCATGATTCCCTTCGGATTTCCTGTCGTACCGGAGGTATACATGATATAGGCTAGGTCGTTCTCCATGACGTTCACAGGAGGTCGATCTGTCTTTTCGACCTGCTGCACCGTTTCCCAATCAAATGCAGGAATGTCCCCCGCGTCCTTCACACCAATAATGCCTTTAACTTTTGTAGGTGATAAGTGTGCTAATTTTCTTCTTTGTGCAGCTTGGCTAATCAAGTACTCGATCCCGCAATCTTCCAGTAGAAAATGTATGCGCTCGATAGGCGCCAAGGGATCGAGTGGAACAAAGGCAGCACCAGCCTGCATGATACCGTAGATGGCTACGGCCGTTTCCAGGCTTCGATTCATATAGACCCCTATTCTGTCTCCCCGTTGTACACCCAAGCTGATCAATAGATGAGCCAGCTGGTTCATCTGTTGATGGAGTTGCCCATAAGTAATGGCGGCTTTATTACAGCGAAAAGCGTCCTTTTGTGGGAAACGCTCAGCCGCAACTTCGACCATTTGGGGGAGTGTATATACCATAGGACGTTATTTTTTAATACTTGAGGAACTGTGCTAAAACAATGACTAAAGCCCTAGTAATCTTGCAATAATACTGCGTTGAATATCGGAGGTGCCAGCATATAATACACCACCTACTGCATCGCGCATGTCTCTTTCCACCTCAGTAGCCGTAAGAAAACCGATACCTCCTCTAGAGCGAATGGCATCCATACTAGAAGCGACAAAACTCTCGCTCAATTGTAACTTGAGTAGGGCTGCTTCCATCAAGGCAGATTTGCCATTTCGTTTGAGCCAAGCCACCTTGTAGAGTAATAGGCGAGAAGTTTCTAATCGTAGCTTCATATCGGCAATGCGGTTGGAAACCGACTGGAATTTGCCGATCGATTGCCCAAACTGCTGCCGTTCTTTGACAAAGGCAATCGTTTCCTCCAACTGTCGTTCCATCGCACCCAACTGACTAGCTAGAATACAACAACGATCATATTCTAGCGAATAATTAAGTATGCTAAATCCAGCTCCTTCCCCTCCCAGTCTATTTTCTGTTGGGATAAAGCAGTCTTTAAATTCGAACGCACCAATCGGCACCGTTCGCAACCCCATCTTGCTATCGGTGGGAAGCGCGGTAAAACCAGGTGTGCCTTTATCGACTAGAAAAGCCGTAACGCCCCATTTCCCGAGTTTCGGATTTATATTGGCAAAAACCAGCGCCACATCTGCTTCTGGAGCGAGGGTGATAAGGTGTTTCTTGCCATTTAATACATAACCGCCTTCTGTCTTCTCTGCAAGGGTTTCCATGCTGAAAATATCAGAGCCGGCATTGGGTTCGGTGAGTGCGTGAGCTGCAATCCATTGACCACTGGTAAAAGCAGTTAAATACTTTTCCTTTTGTGCGTCAGAGCCAAAGTGAGCAATGGGAATTTGTACGGTCCACATTTGGGCATTTAGTCCTAGGGAGAGTCCATTGTCCTTGCAGCCATAGCCAAAGCCTTCCATGGCAAGCATAGAAAATAAGAGATCCACCTCTTCTTCTTTGCCGCCATATTGTTTGGGAGCAGCTAGGCCAAGAATGCCAAAGTCAGCACACTTTTGCCAGAGTTGACGAGAGAACAGCCCTGCTTGGTCTCGTTCTACGAGATCATCATTTAGCGTCTCTTTCGCGAATGCAATGACTTCTGCTCGATATTGGGTATAATTTTCCGGCCAGGAAAAATCCATAGCGTTGTTGTTGATGTTTTCTGACTTTTTTAGTGGAAAACGGATACAGTTTTTCCCGCTAGCCTCCCAAAGTATGTCAGAGACGGTTTTTGATGTCTACCGATTTTGAGGTATAAGGGTTTCAGTATTAGCCCTTACTTTCAAAATGAGTAGTGTTTTATCCTTATCTGACCACAAAAATTGCCAGATAAGTGTTTTATTTGGCTTCGTACTAAAATTCGTAAGTCACACTTGCTTTCAAAAAGAAAGGTGTACCTGGTGTAAAGTGTATTTCTTCGAGCCCCTCTGGTCCTTCACCCGCTAAGCGAGATTGGGTTGCAAATTGGGTCTCTTCCCAGTCGGAATTCAATAAGTTTTCGATAGCCAGATTCCAAGAAACTTGATTGTGCTTGTACCCCAAGTTGAAGTCCATAATCAAATAACCCTTAGCAACGATACTATTGTCTTCTAGGGCAGGACGGTCATGTAAATAGCGGGCTTTCAGACTTGCCGAGAAGCCATTATTGAGTACGCTGATCCCTCCAGTAAAGGTTTGTACTGGGGCCAAGGGAATATATTGCGCGTCTTCTGGTTCGTCAATACTTCGCGCGAAAGCATAGGTATAATCAGCATCGGCGAATAACCAATTATTGAGTTGGTACCTTAAGCCTAGGTCTATCCCGAGGCGCCTGGTTCGACCACTAGGCTCTACCACTCCTTCGTCCCCTACATAGACAAACTCTTGCTCAAGTGACAAATGCCACAATGTAATATCGGTGACTAGTCGAGGAGTAGGTTTCCAAAGTGTTCCTATATCTACACCGAATGCGGTGGGCAAGAATCTACGTCCGACTTCTTGTAGTACGACACGCGTATCATTAGAGTGAAAACCAAAACCCGATTTGAGGAAGAATTGCACGTCCTTACTCTGGTTGTAAATAAAATTGAGCTTGGGACTGGCCAGTGTCTGAGATATGGCCTGATTCTGATAAATAGTATCGAGTGCATCCACATAACTTCCCCGGAAATGGTCCAAGCGCACCGATGGATTGATTAGCCATTTGCCAAATTCAAATTCGGCATTGAAATAGCCATATATATTTGATTCTAAGACTTCTCCTAGTTGGATATTCTCCAGCGTCGTTCTCCGGTTGCGGGTATAGGAGAGTTCATTGTCTTTTATCTGATCGTTTCTCATACCAATACCCGCTTGCAATAAAGTAGGGGTACTATTGATGTAAGTGGAATGATTCCATTCACTTTGAAAACCAAAAAACTGGCGGCGTTCCCTTTGTCGAATTTGATCGCCATTTTCAGGGTCTCGAAGGAAAAAAGTAAAATTGGAATAGAGCTCAAAGTCGTATAATGAGTAGTAAACGTTACTCTTGATAAACGTTTTTTCATTGAGCGTTTTGCTGTAATTAAGGGCTAGGTTCGTGCGACTAGTGTTGCCTCCTTCGGTATCATCGATGGCGCCAAAACGTGAAATCAAACCTGAATTCACTGCTCGGAAAGGAATTTGTCCCGAAGCATCCCACTGACTCTTGAAATGGGAAGCCAACACACTGATTTTACCATCATTCGGTAAATTGGCGCTATACTTACCCATAATATTCAGTCGATTGAAGTTCTGTGAAGTCTCAAAGGGCCCATCGGTCAGGAGATATTCCGTAGCAACATAGGCGTTGCTGGTTTCTGTATTCAAAATATCGAAAAGACCGACTGTACGGAAAGTATTGAAACGCCCCACATCCATTTTCACTAGGCTATTGTCTAGTTTATCTTTGGTCTTGAATTGCATATAGCCTGCCGTGGTGAAATTACCTTTATCGGCATAAAAGGGCCCTTTAGCAAAATCAATCTTGTCGATCGTTTCGGGGATCAGAAAATGTAAATCAGCATAGCCTTGTCCGTGGGCATGCGAAACCATATTCACGGGCATACCATCTACCATGATACTGATGTCGGTACCATGATCTATATCGAAACCCCGCAAGAATATCTGCTCCGCTTTCCCTCCTCCAGCATGCTGACCAATAAATAAGCCGGGTACTTTTCGTAAGATTTCTTGCGATGAATTGACGGGATTTATACTAAGGTCGATGCCTGAAATGAGATTGAGTGAGCGGTTGTTTCGGCCTACAACAACCTCATCCAACTGGAAAGTCTGAGTTTTGAGTTGAATATCAAGGAAGTCTTCCAGGTTTTGGATGACTACTTTTTGGGTTTCAAAACCTAGGTAAATGACTTGCAAGGTATCGCCTACTTTAGCTTCTTTCAGCGAAAAGCTGCCATTTTCATTAGAATGTACATGCTCATCTGCGGAAACATTCAAGATATAAGCGCCTGCAATAGCTTCTTTTTGGCGATCCGTGACTTTCCCGTAGAGCGTCTGCCCGATCATTAAGGTGGGCAACGTCAATAAACAAAATAGAGATAGAATAGACTTCATAGTGTTTTTTTGTGTTGTCATATATTGAAGACAGCTGAAACATTTTGGTATAAATCGACTATACATGCTTATGAGACTTCTGATTTATTACTGAAATTTGTAAACAGGAGCCTTTCTAAATCTCATCAATAGAACACTATGGAACTACTGTGGACCCAGCTTAGAAAAGCCCAGGAATATTGGGGGAATTTATGGGGTGATGAATCATCCTTTCGCAAGGCTGAAATTGTCTACCTTTATATACGGGTAGGATTCATCATCGGGATTTACTTTGTAATCTGTCTCTTATACACATCTCCGAGCCCACGAGACCGAGGCTGATCTCG
>CAJXUM010000351.1 GCA_913060855.1 uncultured Lewinella sp.
CCTCTTCGTCGGCAGCGTCAGATGTGTATAAGAGACAGATCCTACTTTTTTGTAAAAATCAACCGTCTGTTGAACACTGTCGCTGATCTCTGCATTATTGAGAAATTGTTCATTCTCTTCAATTGTTTGTTTGATAGGTATTAGTTTCATTTTCATTTTTGTTTGCATGGCGCACAAGGCTGAGTATAAGCGGTCGTTTTTAATGGCCTCAATAACTGGTATCAAATTCTTTTCATTTAGCGTAGGTTTGGGCAGCGTTTTTAGCCCGAATGGTGTTGTCCAAACCTGCTCTTCACTCCTTATTCCTTGATAATAGCGTAGTTTCCAACTCTACCATTAATGTTTATCTTAATAAAGTAGATACCTGTAGATAGATCTGATGCGGGTTGAATGAGTAAGCGGTTACCATTGTTTTTAACCTTAACAGCTACTTCTCGTCCATCAATGGAGTACATGGCAAGAGATTCTAAATGACTTAAAGATGAAGCGTGTATTTGAAAACTACTGCTAAACGGATTCGGATAGATATTTAAGACTTGTTCCGTATTTTCTGCGCTATTATCTGTTGAGGTTGGGGTTAGGCGTAAGGCTAACTGGGCTTCGAATAATGATTTTGGTTCAACTTCTATGCCCTGCATTTCGTTTAGACCTTCACCTGTCATAGTAACGGTATTGGTGGGTTGAAAGCCAATAAAGTAGGGTTCAGCATAGGTGGCTGGTTTTCGAATGCCTACTGACCAAAAGTTATAGTCAACAGGAGTAGACTTTTTATGAATAAAGTTCCAAAAGGTTAAATACCTGCCATGGTGTGGATAGCTTACCCAAGGCCCTCCATTAGTATGAAAATCGCCACCGTCAATATCGTCCATCAAGGTTGTAATAGGTGATCCACTATGACAATCGATGGATTGATTTTCGCTCATTTTGTACCTTAAGTATACCGTACTCACTCCACTATATCCTGTGCCAGGTCCGTGGTGATGGTTGGCATTGTCGATACAATCTTTTACTAGTACACCATAATTTCTACGGGTAATAAACGAGGCGTGACCTCGTTTTCCGGTTAGCAGGCAGTTTTCTATCGTTACACCAATAGATTCGCGAATATCAGCTACCTGAGTCCAGTCTCTAAATTCGCAATTTCTAATCCAGGCATTTTCTACGTACTTAAATTGAACAGCATTCCAGGCATAATCAACCGTATCATCTTGATGGTGTACAAACTCGTCTCGGTAATTTACCCAATCACTTGTAAATAGAATGTCTTCAATGCCAACTTCCTCAATGGTCTTTAGGTTTCTAATATAATAAGGTTTGCTTAGCGTTGGTAAATCGGTTTGTATGGGGTTTTTAAATCTAACTTTATTGCCTTCAATACTTTCAATAATATGACATTCATGAAGAATCATTCCTCCATCTCCACCAAATAGTCTGGTCCATTCTGTTTCATTTAACGCCAGATTACCATAATGTGCGCTGGCAAATTCTTCGCTTTTGTGGTAGATGTATATGCTTTGTCCAATACTTAAATTTGCGGAAGAAGCGACAGTAACTGAAAAATCGCCCCGAATAGCAGGTTCTGTAAGGCTCGTTAAGGTGGAAGTATTGGTGGATACTGGCTGGAAACGAAATTGCCAATGCCCATTGCGTACACGTAGTTTGTCCATGAATATTTCAGTACCGCCGGTTCCGCTTCCACTACCTTTTAAAACAATGCTATCGGTATTTATAAAAATGAAATTGTTTATGTCGTTATCGCTACTTACGATAAATCGTCCTGCAGGGAAGAAAACGACGGCAGGATGACCCGATGCTTCAGCTGCATCAATTGCGGCTTGAATAGCGGCATCATCGTAGCCTGCATCATCTGCAATTGCGCCATAATGGGTAACATTAAAATAAGTCCAGCTAGATACATCAGGAATCTCTTCTTCAGAAAAGTGATAGCCAGAATAGGAGTAATCAGGAAGTATGGCTTGGGTGCCATTTGTATAGGCATCCACATAATCTTGCCATACGGGAGGTGTTTGGCTTATAGCCACATTAAAATTAAACACCGTGATATATAAAAGTATACCTACTAAAACACACCCATTTTTCATCTTGCCTGATTTTATATAGTGTGAGTCAATCTTTGATTTACGCATTATTATTGTTTTCCGCTTACATAAAAAATCCCCATAAAACTTGCACTGAACTATCTCCAATGCGTCAAAGTTTCCTCCTGACCTACTTGCATACAACCGTTAGTATATGAAGCCTAGCGACCAAATGGAAGCTCTAGTTTCGTATACATTTTGGCAGTAGTTGCTTTTCCATTTTGCTTACCCCTTCAAGTAGGGCGGTTTATAATACCATCTGCATTTATGCTGAAAGGTTAAGTTGCCATGAAACGCCATATTTGTCTTCACACCATCCGAATTTCTTACCAAAGCCGTAATCTCCTGATTCGTAGTTGTCAAGAGGAACCATAACCTGGCCTCCATTTGAAGAAAGTATTTCGAATAAAGTTTGTATCTCATTTTCTGAGTTACAGTCAACGAACAGTGATACCCCTGGTGTAAATGACCAAGCGTGGTTATAATTATTTTCGGAAACCCTGTACTCCGTACCATTTAATGTAAATACGCCATATTTGATAAGCTCCGGTGTTCCTCCAACCTCTCCTTCTGCGTATTTTGTTATGCTTTTGATTTCCGAATTCGGAAAGATAGAAGTGTAAAATTTTATCGCTTCTTCAGCCTTTCCGCATTGATCACCTACAAAGGTTAGAAATGTTGTTGTTTTCATTTTTTTGAAATTTGAGTTAAACCCCCAAATTACCAATTAGATAATTAATTGGCTTCTCGAAAGTTGTTATTATTAATCTCTCCGCTGGAACTTATACCCACAAAATCATCTGCCATAATTCGAGCTATTGTAGTCGTATCACCAATGGCAATGGCTTTTGCCCAGTCGTCAGCCGATTGAGTTATATATTGCTCAGCGTATTCATAATCAATTTCTCATTACAGGATACCAAGCTTAAATTGACTGCTACCAGGAATAAAATATACTTGACTTTCATGTTTTGGTATTTGTGATTTTGATATCCAGAAAGAATTACTGTTACCAAGGACTAGGTTGTTAGAGCCGTGTTAGGTGCGGATTACTCTACTTTACCAGCACCAAATGAGTAGGCCTTCCAGTTGCTAGAACTGATTACGTTTGAATCTAGTAAATTCCTATCACAATACGCCCTTCGCCTATTCATTTTGGTTCTCTGACAATTTTTGGGCTATTGGCAAATAAGCCTCGATAATGACAAAAAATACAAAATAATTAATTTCCCTGCATCAATCTATCCTGTTGCTGCATGATGCTGTCGATAGCCTTCATTCTTGTTTTTGGATAGCCTTTATAGTCTGATATTGCAGGATGAAAACAACGAAATTATTAATATGGCTATGTGTTATATCGCTTAACACTGTCTTTGCTCAAGAAAATAGGGAAAGTGATTTCAGCTTTCCACTCCTAGAGGGACCGTACATGGGGCAGGACCCTCCAGGCATGGTGGCAGAACCATTTGCTCCGGGAATCATTTCCAAAGAAGGCTGGGAGATTGAGGGTGTATTCGCGCCTGGCCTCAAAGCGTTTTACTTCACCACACGCAGCAGCAAAGAGAAGCCCATCACTGTAATTGGTTTCCGTCAGCAAGGCAATATCTGGAAGAAATACATTGAATTCAAGCGCAAAGGTGAAATATCGTTCTCTCCTGATGGTGCTCGCATGCATATGGCCAAAGGCTACAAAGACCGCAAGGGGGATGGCTGGTCAGAACGCAAAAGCCTTGGCCCCTTGTTTGACCGTGAAGACTGGGGTATTATGCGTCTGACGGCCTCATCAAAAGGTACCTATGTTTTTGACGATTATAAAAGCGGTGATGTGATCCGCATCTCAACGCTCCAGGACGGCAAACGTCAAGCGCCAAAAAAGATGGGCCCAGTAGTGAACACCGGAAAATGGACAGCTCATCCTTTTATGGCCCCTGATGAAAGTTACCTGATTTGGGATAGCGAGCGGGAAGGTGGCTACGGGGATTCTGATCTCTACATTAGTTTCCGTCAAAAGGATGGCTCCTGGGGCCCTGCTATCAATATGGGGGACAAGGTCAACTCCGATAAATGGGATGCCTTTGCGAGCGTCACTTCAGACGGCAAGTACATACTCTTCAACAGACGCATAGATGACGGCAGTAACAATGACAATATGAATGTGGATATCTACTGGGTAGATGCAAAAATTATCGAAACACTTAGGCCCAAATAATAATCCGTAAACCAAATTGAGGCTACTAGACATCAAAATTTTTGTTCTTGAAGATTAGGTCAAACTTTATACTAGCGATTAAGTGAGGATTTAAACGAGACCCATTAAGTAAGTGCTTAAAAAATAAATACAATGAAAAGCAAAACCGGACTACTACTTATAGTTCTTCTTTTAATAACAAATAATAGCCTTGCCCAACAAAGTGATAGCCTTGCACCGGAGGCTACAGCTGCTGAAATCAAGGGCTCATTCTCGGATATTCCTATTCTCACAGAAGCCTTTATTGATGCAACGCCAATGGATAGAAACGACGGTATTCTTGTGGGCAAATTGGGCATCGACGGTGGTAAAAAAGAATTGATTGCCAAACTGGCTCGAGATATTTCCTATAATCAATACGGTATTTACGATAGTTTTCTGATTGCTCATAAGGACAAGCTCCTCTTTGAATCCTATTTTACACGTGGTCGCATAAATTTACCCCATCCCCAAGCATCAGCGACGAAAACCTGGACTGGCTTGGCGTTCGGCCGTGCCATCCAGTTGGGTTATCTGACCATGGCCGATTTAGACAGGCCGCTGGTTAGCTTTCTCAAAGACCTGGATCCAACAAAATTTGTTGCCGGTGCTGAAAAGATCACCTTGAACCACGCACTGACTATGAGTTCAGGTATTCGCATCAGTGAAGAACAGAAAGAAGAACTCAATAAAAACCCTGGCCAGTTAAAAGGTCAGGGGAAAGTTCAAGCTTTACTCGAACATAGCGCATCGATCACAGAAGAATCCCAAGTTTTTAAATATGGCGGTGGTGCAGCTTTGGTGATGCAAGTCATAGAGGCAGTCGTACCGGGATCGGCCATGGACTTTATTGAAAATGAACTGCTGAACAAAATGGGCATCAGCAATTATAAATGGCAGATTAATGATCAAACCGGCCTACCAGAAGCTGGGTGGCGCACGAGCATGACATCTCGCGCTATGGTCAAGTTGGGAATATTGGCCATGAATAAAGGCCAATGGAATGGCGAACAACTAATTCCTGAGGTGTTTATCGCCAAAGCGACCAGCAAGATCCTCGATACGGGTGATAATGCGGTCTACTTCGGCGGCTGTAGAGGTATTTCTAATGAAGGATACGGTTATTTTTGGTGGAATGCGGATTTAAAAGTTGGTAACAAAAGCTATTACTGCGCAAATGCTCAGGGCGGTGGCGGCCAGTTTATCATTCTAATTGAAGAACTTGATCTGATCGTTGTGGTTACAGGTCATAATAATCGTCATCCCAGTACGCTGCGAATGACCGCAGATAGAATCTTGCCAGCTTTTATTAAGTAATAACGAACATACTGTAAATCCAAACAATGAGAAAAGCGTATTTGATTTTAATACTTGTATTCGGACTATTTTTAAATGCTTGCAACAACAATAAAGAAACCTCAACCGAGCCTGAATCTATAACTGTAGATGACAGTTCTTATCTTGGACAAAAACCTCCCGGTTTGATCCCAGAACTATTTGCGCCAGGAACGGTTTCGACTACAAATAACCTAGAAATTGAAGGCGTTTTTGCTCCCGGTATGAAGGAGTTCTATTTTACAAGACAAGTAGAAGGAGAGGCTCCAAAAATGCATACCATTCAATACATAAAGGATGCATGGCAAGAAAGCGAAGAAGAGCGTCCTAAAGGCGAAGTTAGTATAGCTCCAGATGGCAAAACCATGTACCTAGCCAACGAATACAGAGAGCGAACGGCATCTGGATGGTCAGAAAAAAAGCGTTTAGCTACAATTTTCGATAAATACCCTATCATGCGACTAACAACTTCTGCTACTGGCACTTATGTTTTTGATGAGCGAGATACCATTGGCACCATTCGATATTCCCGCTTGGTGGATGGTCAGCGCGAAGCTCCTAAGGCGTATGACGAAGTAATCAATTCAGGAAATTGGACAGCGCATCCCTTTATTGCCCCAGATGAGCGTTACATTATTTGGGATAGCGAACTACCTGGCGGCTACGGTGGCCCAGATTTATACATTAGCTTTCGCCAAGAAGATGGCACCTACGGCCCAGCTATTAATATGGGAGCCGAGATAAACTCTGAGGTTGACGATGCCTATGGTAGTATAACCCCAGACGGTAAGTTCTTTATGTATCATAGAGTATACTTAGGCGAAACTTTTGCCGATTGCCATGCCGATATTTATTGGGTGGATGCACAGATTATTGAAACACTCAAACCTCAATAACAACTCATTTAAAAAAGAAAGAAATCATGAAAAATAAGATGCAATTAATTTAGTTCAGCCTTTTAAGTAAAAAAAAATTAAGCTTAAGTTTTTAAAGGCCTCTTTCCTGTTTGTCCTTCGTTGCTCATC
>CAJXUM010000352.1 GCA_913060855.1 uncultured Lewinella sp.
GAGATCAGCCTCGGTCTCGTGGGCTCGGAGATGTGTATAAGAGACAGGGATAAATCAGATCAAACCTTGGCTAAAGCCTTGCAAAGAGAAGTGAATTCGCCTCGTGACTCCAATGGGTTGGATACAAAGCTAGATACGATCGGCATGCCAGTAGTGCGGCCAGTCAGTGGAGGTTCGGATGATATCGGTGATATTTCTTGGAAACTCCCCACGGTTACTATGCGCTTCCCATCCAACATTCCAGGTCTACAAGGTCATCACTGGTCTAATGCCGTAGCAATGGCCACTCCTATTGCTCATAAGGGTGTTGTAGCAGGTGCTAAAGCTGAAGCTATGACGCTCCTTGATTTTTTCACCAAGCCAGAACTAGTAGAACAAGCTTGGGACTACTTCAAGAATGAGCAAGGTATGAAGCAAACCTACGTTCCGATGGTTACCAAAGAGGACAAACCGGCTATTTATCTAAATACGGATATCATGGAGGAGTTTCGCCCCCAATTGGAGAAATACTACTATGACGAAAAAAAGTATGATTCTTATTTAGAGCAGTTGGGTGTCAGCTATCCTACTTTGAAGAAAGGGAAGAAATAAAGCTAAACCGGAGACACTAGTCATCCCAATCTTTTTTGATCTGGGAGAAGTAGTAAGCTTCGTTTTTTGCTGTTAATTCAATATCAATATGTTGCGAGTTGTTGGGTTGCGAATTCGTTGACCCGCAACTCGCAACTACTTTTGCGACAACCCATTACTCTCGCTCTACATTCGAAAATATGCGCTATTTTACCTTTAAACCAAAGAAAATATGAGTTGGAACCCCGATCTATACCAAAAAGCATTAAATTTTGCCGCCAAAGCCCATCAAAAACAGCACATCCCTGGTGGCGAGATTCCATATGTTACCCATGTTTGTAATGTATGTATGGAAGCTGTCCATGCCACACTTCAATCCCCGAAAGAAGACATTGATCTAGTAATGCAATGCGCACTACTACACGATACAATAGAAGATACTGAAGTAAAGTACGAGGATGTGGCTCGTGCTTTTGGTCAGCAAGTAGCGGATGGTGTTTTGGCGCTTACTAAAGACTTTGAACTTTCGAAAGAGGAGCAAATGGCCGATAGCCTAAAGCGCATTTTGGAACAACCTGCTGCAGTAAGGATTGTAAAAATGGCGGACCGAATTAATAATTTATCTGACCCGCCCCACTACTGGACAAAAGAAAAGAGGCAGAAATATCAAATAGAGGCCAGTCTTATTCTAGAAAAATTAGGAGGGGTCAATGCGATGATTGAAAATAGACTATTCCTCAAAATACAACGATACAGCGATTACATCAAATAACTCCACCCTTCTCTTTTATCCTCTCAAAGAATGCATACCTATCTTGGGGCATATAATCTATGGTATTAGCCCTAAATCCCAGCTTTTCTAAAAGCTTAATCGAGGCCGTATTGTCAGGGTAGGTATAAGCAAGTACTTTTTCTATTTCCTCAAAATGTTTAAAAATATAGCTAACCCCTTGTTGAATGGCTTCAACTGCAAAACCTTGTTGTCGATAAGGTTTTCCTATCGCAAAACCAATCGTGCACCTTTTGTATTTACCGTCCAGTTTTTCTTGGGTAAAATCGTATAGGTGTAAAATCCCAATAGGTGTATTCTGATCATATAATAGCCAATCGCAAGCCCCCTTTTTGGGAGAATACCTCGCGAATTCTTTTAAATCAACGACATAAATCCCAATGCGCTTCTTGTCCTTGAATTCCTGGTTTACAAAACGATTATCATCTTCCTGAAATAGGGTATGGATTACCTCATAATTATCATAACCTAAGGGTACATATACCAACCTTCGGGAAGGAGGAAGAACAGGGAAATTAAAAAAAGGGGCAGCCTGTGGTCGGCGCATGGAGCGATAGAAAGTTATCTTATCATTCATTTCAGGGCTAAGCTCTGGCTTCATCTACAGCTATTTGTCTAGGGACAACTTATTCAAAATTATAGCATTCTACAAGTGGTTGGCCGCTATTTCTTGTTTTTAATCCCGCAATCAGGGCCTTTTTTGTCCACGGAAAGCATTTTAATGTAAAGTCTAAGTAAGTTGCGTAAAAATGTTATTTTTACGATTTGAAACCCAATTCGACTAAAAGTGAACACTATTCACCTGTTTAAGGTAGAGGGTATCGACGGAGAGGAAATAGATTTTTCTGCCTTCAAAGGCAAAAAGATAATGGTGGTAAATGTAGCCTCAGCATGTGGTTATACGCCCCAATATCAACAACTGCAAGAGCTCCAAATGGAGTTTAAAGATAAACTGGTCATTATTGGCTTCCCTTGTAATGATTTTGGAGGTCAAGAACCTGGCTCAGCCGAAGAAATTCAGGCTTTTTGTAGCCTGAATTACGGGCTGACATTCCCTTTGACAAGAAAAGTAAATATAAAAGGGGAATCAGTTCATCCTATATATAACTGGTTGCTTCATAAAGCGCAAAATCAAGTGATGGATACCGAGGTAACATGGAACTTTTGTAAGTATACGCTTGATGAAGAAGGCCATTTGATTCATTTTTTCCCTTCCGCCATTAGTCCATTCGATGATACAATTCTCGAATGGCTACAAACCTAAATACGTTGCAGTAATAGTCACTTTTGTCTGTCCTGGGCTTTGTTAATCTAATTGCCCTGTATCCTTATGACCTTAGCACAGACATACGGACAAGCCGAAGTAAAAGACCTACTTCGCCGCCTGTTAGCACAGGAACGGCTTCCGCATGCTTTATTGCTTTTGGGACCTGCCGGATCAGGAAAGTTATCATTGGCTTTAGGGTTCGCACAGTTTATTTTATGCGAAAACAAAGCAGCTCTAGATGCTTGCGGCCAATGTAATGCCTGCTTAAAAGCCAGGAAACACATCCATCCAGATATCCATTTCTCTTTTCCTACTGTTGGTACCAATGTAAAAAGCGATGCTTTTTTACCCCAATGGCGAACCGCTATTGAGGATAATCCGTATATGGAGATCAATGATTGGTTGCAACTAATCGGGGCGGATAACAAGCAAGGAAATATCAATAAGGAAGAGTGCCTCAATATTATACGCAAACTCAGTCTTAAAACGTTTGAAGGGTCACACAAGATCCTGGTCATGTGGCTGCCTGAACATTTAGGCAAAGAAGGGAATCGACTACTAAAACTGATTGAAGAACCGCCACCTCAAACGATCTTTATTCTGGTAGCAGAAAACCAAGAATTGATTTTGAATACAATTCTGTCTCGCTGCCAAGTTGTCAAGGTGCGACCATTACAAGATGAAGAGGTAGAGGAAGCCTTATTGGATAAACAATTGGCGGATAAAGAAAGTGCGCAAGCCATTTCGCATTTGGCAGATGGCAATCTTAATCAAGCGCAAAAAATGGCCAGTGAGAAAGAAAGTGATAATGCCTCTTTATTCTTAGAGTGGATGCGAAAGTCCTATATAGGAAATGGGGTTGAGTTGGTGAAATGGGTGGATAAATTTTCCAAAATAGGAAGAGAAAATCAAAAGCATTTTATTCGCTACGCACTACATTTTATGCGTGAGTATATGCTATTAAAAATGAGTAATCAAGCTGATGTGCGTTTGCGCTCTGTAGAGCTCAAAACGGCACAAAATCTCACAAAGGTTATAGCTTTTGATCAAATAGAGGACATCGTTCAGTTACTGAATGATTGTGCTTACTACATAGAGAGAAACGCAAACCCTAAGGTGCTGTTTCTTGATACATCGATACAGTTGAATAAAATATTGAAGAGAAAAAAACCAGAGGTAAGAACGCAAGTTGTACAGTAAGCTGTCCAACTTTCGTGGATAGCAAATTGTTTACTCTTTAGGCATTGAAAAATGACCCAAAGACCGAGAATAAATAAGAAATCGCGTTCTACCTCCGTAAAAATAATTGAAAGATGGGATGTTTAGGATGTTCTACAGGTATAGAGAATGGAAAACCTGGTGGTTGTAAAAGTAATGGGGGCTGTGGCTCCGGAGGATGTAATCGGATGAATACATACGATTGGATCTCTACGATGGATATTGAAGATGCAGACCCGTTTGAGCTCGTTGAAATTAGCTTCAAAAATGGCTCTAGAAAGGGTTTCTATAAAAATGAAGGCAATAATAGAGCGATCACAGGTGATACCGTAGTGGTGGAGACAGGCACGGGCTTTGACATTGGAAAAGTGAGCCTCTCAGGTGAATTGGTCCGACTCCAAATGAAAAAGAAAAGAGTCGATGAGGAAGCTATCATGTATGGGATTATACGGATAGCGAATGAAAGAGATATGGAGCGACTCAATGAAGCTCGTCGACAAGAAAATAAAACCATGGTCAGAGCAAGGGCTATTGCGCGTACGCTTAGCCTGGACATGAAGATTGGTGATGTAGAATACCAAGGTGATAAACGAAAGGCTACCTTTTATTATACCGCAGATGGTAGAGTTGATTTTAGAGAATTGATCCGCCATTTTGCTAAGGAGTTTCGCGTAAAAATCGAGATGCGACAGATCGGAGCGAGGCAAGAATCAGCGCGGATTGGTGGCTTAGGTTCCTGCGGGCGAGAGTTGTGCTGTTCTACTTGGTTAAGCGATTTCAAATCCGTTTCAACGGCTGCTGCCAGGTACCAGAACCTTGCGATTAATCAATCGAAATTATCTGGACAATGTGGCCGCCTGAAATGTTGCCTCAATTACGAGCTTGATTCTTACCTAGATGCCCTCGACTCATTCCCAAAACACGCAGAAAAAATCGCAACGGATCTTGGTGTGGCTACTTTGATCAAAACCGATATATTTAAGGGCTTGCTTTTCTATGCTTATCAAAATGAAAACTATCGGGGTAGAATTGTTTCTTTGACAGTCGGCCAAGTCAAAGAACTATTGCAACGGCAAAAGGCAGGTGAGAAAATCCGCGACTTAAGTGAGTTACAAATCATTAAGACGGTAGAAAATGAGGAGATGGAGTATGAAGATGTAACCGGTGTGATTGAGCTTCCTCCCGAAGAAAAGAAAAGAAGAAATAAGAAGCGTAGAAAACCAAACCATAACAATCAAGGAAGATCAAACCCTCGAAATAGGGATAATAACAATAAGCAGAGTCGGACGCAGACAAATAAAAAAACGGACTCCTCTTCTTCTTCAGAAGAGAAAAAAGACGACAAAGGAGGAACCAATAAGAATAAACCTAATTTCCGGAAGAATAAACGGAGAAATAGAGGTCCTCGCAACAACAACAATAGTAGTAATAACAACGATAATAAAAAATAGAACCTTCTTTGATCCTATTTGTAATATTTGTAGTAAACAATAGTCAAAGAAACTCAAAATTAAAACTTCATGAGGTATGATGTTACCGTCATTGGCTCTGGCCCTGGCGGTTATGTAGCAGCCATTCGATGTGCTCAATTAGGCTTATCAACGGCCATCATTGAAAAATACAATACACTAGGTGGCACTTGCCTCAATATAGGCTGTATTCCTTCAAAGGCATTACTCGATTCTTCCGAACACTACCATAACGCTAAAGATAAATTCACGGAGCACGGCATTGATTTATCTAACTTGAAGGTCAATATGCCCCAAATGATCAAGCGTAAGAATGACGTGGTAGATCAAACGTGTAAAGGCGTAGAGTTCTTGATGAAAAAGAACAAAATAACGATCTACACAGGTCACGGATCCTTTGTAGATGCCAATCATATCAGCATTGCAAAAGCTGATGGCACAGAGGAGACAATCGAAACGGATAAAGTTATCATAGCTACTGGCTCCAAACCTATCACTCCGGCGGCCTTTAATTATGATAAAAACCGAGTAATTACCTCTACTGAAGCATTGAATATTGATGCAGTGCCCAAAAGTATGGTCATTATTGGTGGTGGTGTAATTGGTTTGGAGTTAGGATCTGTCTATGCTCGCTTAGGTACCGAAATACATGTGGTAGAATATATGGATCGAATTCTACCTACCATGGATAAGGACTGTGCCAAGGAATTGACCCGATCAATGAAAAAACTAGGCGTCAAATTCCATGTCAAGCATATGGTAACAGGCGTGAAAGCCAACAAGAAAAGTGTGACCGTTGAAGTGCAAAAGAGAGATAGTGAAGAGACTTTCAAGTTGAATACTGATTATTGCCTGGTCGCTATTGGACGCCGAGCGTATACAGATAAACTCGGCTTAGATAAGGTAGGAATTGGGACCGATGAGAAGGGGAGAATCGAAGTAGATGAGCATCTCCAAACTAAAATTCCCGGTATCTATGCCATTGGTGATGTGATCAAAGGAGCCATGTTGGCCCATAAGGCTGAAGAAGAAGGTATTTTTGTGGCGGAAGTTATCAAAGGACAAAAGCCCCATATCGATTATAACTTGATTCCAGGTGTTGTATATACTTGGCCAGAAGTAGCTGCGGTAGGGAAAACAGAAGAGCAACTCAAAGAGGCAGGAATAGCTTATAAAGCGGGGAAGTTTCCTTTCAAAGCACTAGGAAGAGCCCGAGCTAGTATGGATACCGAAGGTATGGTAAAGGTACTCGCAGATGCCACAACGGATGAAATATTAGGTGTTCACATGGTAGGACCAAGAACGGCTGATATGCTGTCTCTTATACACATCTGACGCTGCCGACGAAGAGGATAGTGTAGA
>CAJXUM010000353.1 GCA_913060855.1 uncultured Lewinella sp.
CTTGTATTAGATAGAACCCAGTCTTTAATTGATTCGATGCAATTGGACGGTGGCAGCCAGGGTGTATTCCTTCAGGCAACGGTCAATGATGATATTTGGGCATATAGCAATCGAAGACTATGGTTAAAGGAACAAGAGAATAAGCATTTTCAGCTGTGCTTGACATTTGAAGGAGAAATTAAATACTTACTTGTATTAAAAGACGGTCAGATTATTATTTCTACACTTAAAGGGTATTATAAAGTGACCAAGGAAGGGGAGTCTTATTCAAAATCCTTGCTAAAGGGTTTTGAATCCTACCGAGATGAACCCGCTACCTTCATGTTTGAAGATCTCGAAGGTCGAGTTTATCTATCTATAAATGCCAGCTATTTACTGGTCCTTCAAAATACCCAGGAAGGCTTTAGTACTATTGAAAAGATTCCGGAGGTAGGATTTGTTTTCGGATCACAAGAGGAATTGGATAGACCTGAAATTTGGTTAACGACTTCTTTTGGTCTAGCTAAGTTAAGAACCGACTCGTTAAAAGTGGAGTTTATAGGAGAAGCTTCGGAATCACAATCATTTTATGGCATTCTAGCCGACGGTAATGATCTGTGGTTAAGCGGGAACAAAGGACTCTATGTTTTCAATAAAAAAGATGGAGGATTACGTTCCTACAGCCAAGTGGATGGCTTACAATCATTGGAATTTAGCTCGACAGCTTATGCCAAATCTCCCGATAGCACATTTTTTTTTGGAGGTATAAATGGGTTGAATTATTTTAAACCCAACCAATTAGTAGATATCTCTACACCTCCCAAATTGCAGTTGTTAAGCTTAAAGGTCAGCGAGGAAGATCATATTTTGGCTGACTCAACTCCGCTATATGCATTAGATTTCATAAACCTGGGCCCAACTAAAAATACACTAGAGTTTGAATTTATTGGTATGGAATATAGCGATCCACACAAAGTGAGATATCGCTATATGATGGATGGCATTGACGATATTTGGTTAGAAGCGGGCGCAAGGACTACCTTTCGTTACCCTAAATTGTCTCCAGGCAGTTACACCTTTAAACTTAAAGCAATAAATCCGGATGGAGTAGAGTCAACACCCTATACTATTCGTATCCAAATCCGCCCCTGGTTTTATCAAACTACTTGGTTTAAAGCGCTGATGTTATTACTTGCTGTAGTAATAACGTGGCTGATTTACCGCGATCAACTAAATCGTCGGCTAAAAAAGGCAGCAATAAAGAACTTGGAAGAACTTGATCAATTTAAATCCCGCTTCTTTACGAGTATCACCCATGAATTTCGAACGCCCCTTAGCATCATTCAAGGGAATATAGATAGGGCCATTGATCAAGGTAAAGAAATCAGTGGCGCAAAGCTAAAGCTTGTGCAGACACACACTAGTCAATTGATGGATTTGATCAATCAGATTTTAGACTTGAGGAAAGTAGAGTCTGCAGAAATAAAGCTGCAATACACTAAATCTGATGTAGTCGATTTTTGTCAAAAGATGAAAAATGGCTTTTCAACTTTGGCATTAGCCAAAAACATTCAATTGACCTTTAGGACAACGGAGTCTACTTACCTGACTTATATCGATGAAGAAAAATTGCAGAAAATACTCCGAAATTTACTCTCCAATGCGATAAAATTCACGCCTGACGGAGGTGAAGTTCAGCTAGACCTCAATATGAATGAAGCAGAGATTACCTATAAAGTGACCGATAATGGCTTGGGAATTCCTGCGGAAAAATTACCACATGTATTTGAGCAATTCTACCAGGCTCATGAAAAGAGTAATGCTCAAGTAGGAAGTGGGATAGGCCTGGCCTTATCTAAGGAATTAGCGATGGCCTTAAAAGGAGATATTACTGTAGAAAGTCAATTGGACCAGGGAAGTGTTTTTACAGTAAGGCTCCCAAATCATACTACCGTTCCCTCAGAAATGGCTTTGGAGGAATCCGCTTCGCTGCAATTACGACCCGTCGGTGAGACTGATTCTACTGAACTAGGTTCGATATCGGATAGTGGATTGGCCGCTACTTTGTTGCAAGAAGCGCAAGAGGATCAAGTGGGGAAACCCGTCATTCTGGTGGTAGAAGATAACTTGGCTTTCCAACAATTCATAAGTGAAATCTTAGCCCCTCATTTTCGATTAGAGATGAGTGATAATGGGGAGAAAGGTTTTGCTAGGGCCAATACATTAATCCCAGACATCATTATCTCCGATGTCAAAATGCCTGTAATGGATGGTTTTGAAATGACCAAGAAGTTGAAGAATAATTATGCAACCAGTCATATTCCGGTGATACTCCTTACTGGCCTAGATGATAAGGACTCTAAGTTAAAAGGAATCGCAGGAGGCGCAGATGTTTATCTGAATAAACCCTTTAATGCGGAAGAATTACTGTTGTGGATACACAATCTTTTAAACTTGCGGGAGCGGCTTCGAGAAGTGTATAGTGACCTTACGCCGACTAAATCTGACGAATCGTTAGAAGGCACAAATTCCCATTCTGATGCAGCATTTGTTAGAAAGGTCCTGGGAATTATCGAAGAAAATTACCAGGATGAAAATTTTACCGTTGCTAAATTGGGCGAATTGATGGGAATGGAGTACATGTCGATCTATCGAAAATTCGGAGCCCTGCGGAAAAATAATGTTTCTACCGAAATTCAGCAAACGAGAATTAAAAAGGCGAAACAATTGCTGTGGGCTGATACAAAGAAGCGAATCAAAACGATCGCTTATGAAGTCGGGTACACGGATTCGAGTTATTTCTCCAAGTCTTTTAAAGAAGTGGTAGGTATGGGTCCTAAAGCCTATCGAGAGAGTAAAACGGATGGAGATTAGCTACGACAGTCCGTTTTGTAAGATAAATACATCTTTTTGTAAGATTTCTACTCCAATATTTCTAATCTATTCCAGACATTCACCAATGTTTTGACATGCATTGAAACGCGTTCTTTAGCTCGGGGCAATATACTTTATATATTGCCCCGGAGTGAGTAATCAACTCGCTCCGAAAAACCAAACACTCCCCCCATTATGAAAACTAAACCCCATAAACACAGGATCAAAGAGATAGATATGGTAGAACTCTAAAATTGGGCCATTGGCCAGGACTTGTAAGAATATTCTATCTTTTTGGTAAGAAATCTCCCTTTAAACTCCCTAGATGAATGCTATCTTGCATTTGTCTTCTTGTATGTTTGCTGCGCTTTCTAAAGAACTTGAATGACATACAATCCAAGTTTTTTGTTGGGGATGAGCTACCCATTCAAGGGCTCACCTCAAAAAACCAGCACTACTGTTTACAACCTACAGTTAAAACCCTATTCGAGTACGCCGGATAATGTAGCCCAAAGTTGATAACCCCAAACTTTACATTATCCGGTTACTTTTTTTTAGGAGCAGCTGTAACTTTTTTTCTTCGGGTGGTTTTTGTTTTTTTCAGTACAACAATGGACAATGGAGGAAGACTTAATTCTAAGCACTGTGGTCGACCATGCCATGTTTCTGTTTTAGTCTTTACCTTAAGGTCTATATGATCACCACTTCCTCCGAAATCAGTTTTATTACTGTTGAGCACTTCCTGGTAAGTTCCTTTTTCAGGTACGCCTACTTTATAATTGTCTCGAACGACTGGCGTGAAATTACAAATGACTACCAATTGATCCGCTTCATTTTTTCCTTTTCTAATAAAGGATAAGACACTATTTTTGTGATCACCCAAATCTATCCACTCAAAACCATCATCGGCAAATTGCTTTTCATAAAGCGCCCCGGTTTCGCGATAAAAATGATTAAGCGTTTTCAGCCAATCCTGCACCCCTTTGTGTGGCTTGTGCTCCAGTAATTCCCAAGGGAGGCCTTTTTCTAAACTCCATTCGCTTGTTTGTCCAAATTCGCAACCCATAAATAAGAGATTGGTACCTGGATGAGTATACATATAGCCATACAGTAAGCGGAGATTGGCGAAACGCTGCCAGTCATCGCCCGGCATTCTCGAGATGATGGAGCCTTTTCCATGTACGACCTCATCATGTGAGAGTGGAAGCATGAAGTTTTCAGTAAAAGCGTAAACTAAACTGAAGGTAATTTCATTGTGATGGTACTGTCGGTGGATAGGGTCTTTTTTGAAATAATCCAGGGTATCATGCATCCAACCCATCATCCACTTTTGCCCAAAACCGAGTCCCCCGGTATAAGTAGGGCGAGAAACACCCGTCCAGGAAGTAGATTCCTCCGCTATCGTTATCGTATCAGGGTATTCTTTGTAAACTGTTGAATTGAATTCTTTTAAGAAAGAGATAGCTTCTAGGTTTTCGTTTCCACCATGCTTATTGGGAATCCATTGGCCTTCTTCTCTTGAATAATCCAAGTACAACATGGAGGCCACCGCATCTACCCGAAGACCATCAATGTGGTAATACTTCAACCAAAACAAGGCGTTGGAAATTAGAAAGCTTCTGACTTCATTGCGGCCATAGTTGAATATACAGCTCTTCCAATCAGGGTGAAAGCCTTGTCGAGGATCAGCATGATCATATAAATGAGTACCATCAAAATCGGCTAGTCCATGTGCATCATTAGGAAAATGGGAAGGCACCCAATCCAAGATCACACCAATACCTTCCTGATGGAATCGATCTACCAAATACATGAAATCTTCTGGAAGGCCAAAACGAGAAGTGGGAGCGAAGTAACCTGTAATTTGATAACCCCAAGAAGGAAAGTAGGGGTGCTCCGTGACGGGCATAAATTCGATATGAGTGAAGCCCATCTCTTTGACATAAGCGACCATTTCTTCGCCCATCTCTCGGTAGCTTAAACTCTCTGCGCCTCCAGCTTTTTTCCGCCAAGATCCGATATGACATTCATAAACGGCGTAAGGCTTGTCCAAGCCATTTAAGTCCTTTCTCGTTTTCAACCATTGCTCATCTTGCCAATCATAATCGAAGTCCCATACGATGGAAGCCGTGTTGGGAGGAATTTCCCAGAAAAGTGCAAATGGGTCTCCTTTTTCCAAGGCCCTACCATCTTTGGCGAGTACCGCATATTTATAAAGCTCTCCCCGGCCAATACCTGGGACAAAACCCTCCCAAATACCGGATTGATCCCATCGAGCATTTAGTGGGTGGCTCGTTCGGTTCCATTGATTGAAATTACCCATCACGGCTACTTTTTCCGCATTGGGTGCCCAAACGGCAAAATAGGTTCCCCATTGTCCATCGACCTCGATGATGTGACTCCCGAGTTTTTCGTATGCATTGAAATATTTTCCTGCCTTAAAAAGATTGGTATCATAGTCCGTGAGAAGACTATGTGTGATCACGTTGGCCATATAGGTGCAATTGGTTTCTTACATTAAAATATATAGGTGCCGTGCATGTAGAGCGACTGGGGCAAAGATGCCTCATTCCTAAGGTAACAAATGTACCATTAATTGTATGAAATGGGAAGAGATAATACGACTCCTTATTTCTACTCCAAAAAAGCAGAAAAAAAGAGTCACCCTGAAATGTACTGGATGACTCTTTTAGCGGTCTTCTTCAGCCTAGAGATAGGTTGGAGAAGGTTATTTTCCTACTGGATTAGTTAAGGGCACTAACCACAGAGTTTTCTACACCAAAAGGAGTTGGGGCGTAAGCATCTGCTTCGAAATCATTCTCCCAAGTCTCACCATTGATAAGGTAACGGAATTGGTATTCTTTGCCACTTTCTAGCTCCACTAATGCTTTAAAAATACCCGCTTTCTTTTGCTTTTTCATTGGAATCGCTTTCTCTACGTTCCAGTTGTTGAATTCTCCAACGATAGCCACTGAAGTAGCTTCAGGTGCTGCTTCAAGAGGGAAAGAGAAGGTCGCTTTACAAACAGGCTTGGATTTTAAAAATTGTTTTTTGATCATGACTATGTATTATTAAATGTTTTTAAAACTATTTACCGCCTTTTAGCTCATCTTGGAGCTTGGCCAATTTATCCCAATCTCCTTTAGCAGCTAGTTTGGCTTGCTTAGGCCATGTACCCGGTTGGTGCATTTTGTAACGTGGACCTGCTTCGGCTAAGTAACTTTTTAGGGTGGTTACTTTTGCTTTACCTAGATCGGCAAAACTTAGAATGCCTTTTTCCTGTAGAATTTGAGCAATCTTTGGACCGACGCCTTCAATCTTCTTGAGATCGTCTTTCTTAGTAGGGGTAGCTTTTACCGCTTTTGCCTTAGGAGCAGCTACTTTTTTAGCTACGGCTTTGGGCTTGGCTGGTGCTACTTTTTTCTTTGCAGGAGCAGCGGCTTTCTTAGGCGCAGCTTTAACAGTTACTGCTTCCAATGCAACTACAGAGTTTTCTACTCCAAATGGAGTGGTGAGGTAAGCATCAGCTTTCCAGTCATTAACCCATGTTGTTCCATCTATTAGGTAACGGAATTCATACTGACGGCCAGCAGATAATTCTACTACAGCTTTGTATTCCGATTTAGAGGCTTTCATAGTGGCCCCTTTTTCCCATGCCCAGTTATTGAAATCTCCTAAGATACGTACTTCACTTCCTCCATTAACCGCTTCCTTAGGGAGACTAAATGTAACTTTACAGCTAGGTTTGTTTTTGAGATATTGCTTCTTAAGCATTCTTTATTGTTTTTTTTCTAAAAATAATTAGTGTTTAAAACTGTCT
>CAJXUM010000354.1 GCA_913060855.1 uncultured Lewinella sp.
ACACTATCCTCTTCGTCGGCAGCGTCAGATGTGTATAAGAGACAGCCAACACGCTGCTCACTGCTTACCGGTAAACATACGGGGCATACTACTCGGCGTGACAACCGAGCCAGTCATGAAGATTTACCCTTTATGCAACGCAAGTTGATTCCCTTACGCGATGAGGATTATACGATAGGCGAAATGATGAAAGAAGCGGGTTACCTCACCGGCTGTATTGGCAAATGGGGTTTGGGAAACCCGGGTACGACTGGCCCTCCTTACCAGCAAGGATTTGATCATTTCATGGGTTATATTGATCAAGTCCATGCCCACGATTATTATACTTCCTATTTATTCGAAAATGCAGATACACTACATATCCCTGAAAATAGGAATGGACAAAGGAAGGTCTATTCTCACGACCTAATGGCAGAGGATGCCTTAGGTTTTATTCGCGAAAACCAGGATACCTCTTTCTTTCTCTACCTCCCGCTTTGTTTGCCCCATGGGAAATATGAGATACCCGATAATAGTGCCTACGCTGATAAGGATTGGCCTGAACAAGTAAAGAATTACGCGGCCATGATTACGTTGATGGATCAAGACATTGGGCGGATTTTCGCATTGCTAGATGAACTACAAATAGATGATAATACACTCGTTATATTCACCTCCGACAATGGCCCCAACCCACCCTTCGTCAAAGCTCTCGAAAGTAACAAACCTTTTCGGGGTACTAAACGCCAATTGCTAGAAGGAGGGATTCGGACGCCCATGATAGCACGGTGGCCAGGGAAGGTACCTGCCGGGGTGACGAGTGAATTAGCTTGGGCCTTCTGGGATGTCATGCCTACTTTGGCTGATCTTGCTGATTTCGATCTAAAAGTCGAGACGGATGGTATTTCAGTCCTTCCTACCTTAGTGGGAAATGAAAACCAGCAGAAAATTCATGATTTTCTCTATTGGGAATTCTATAATCCATTTCATCAAGCGGTTCGGATCGGCGACTGGAAAGGAATTCGACTGGGCACAGCTGAACCTATCCACCTCTTCAACCTCAAAACAGATAGGAAGGAAGAGAATAATCTAGCCGCTCAACATCCTGAAGTAGTACGTAAAATGGAAGCTATCATGGAGCAGGAACATGAGCCTTCTCCCTATTGGCCTACGTTATCATCGGCTAGTAAGGGGGCTAAGAAGTTACTTCGGTGAGGGATATTCACGGGGTGAGGGATTCACCCCGTGAATTATCCCTACCCTACTCATACCACTGCAACGCCTGTTGAAAAATATTATCAATCACCGCTATGGGCAAATCTGCCATTGGATCGAGTGTCATCGTTTTCATTTTCTTCCTGGTACCCAGTTCTAGTTGGGGGTGTTCCACTTGAAGCCCTTTATAGATGCCGAGATAGGGAAAGAAAGTCTTTTTATCCACCCAGAGATAACAAAAAAGCTTTCCCTTGTAACGAAACATCGGCATGCGATGCGTCCAAGTTTCCGTCATGTCTTCATTGTAGGACAGGATGTATCTTCGCATCGCTAGCAGGCATTCTCTAGCGGGTTCTTCCTGACTTAGATAATAACCGTTTAATTCATTTAGCATATTGAGGCTAGACTTTAGTGAAAAAAGGAGAGGTAGGGCCAATAGCAGTAAGCCTGGTTTCCGTTAGTTTTCAAGCTTAATTTGTGGGCTTAATACCCACATATATATCCACCTCTGCCGATGTCGGATCTTGCGCTTTCTCTCCATATACCTCAAAATCCGTTTCATAGATACGTGGTAGATCATCTTCCCAAATTTGGAGCCACTGGTGATAAACGACTCCTTCTGACAAATTCCCCTTGGGGTTGTAGTGTTGGTAGTTGGCACTCGAGATACTGATTCCTTTCATATCAGCCGGGATATCGTCCAAGCTACTGACTTTACAACCAATCAAGGCAGTATAGGGCTTCATATGATCTCCTTCATATTCCGTATAAGCGCAATATATGGTACTGTCAACCTTATTGGGAATCCGAGCTAGTGTTTGTTCTGCCATGAACTTTTGCCACAATGCAGGAATATCCTGCGCTGCACGGCTATCTTGATTACTCGTTCGAACGCTAATACCGACTAAATGAAAGGCTTCTAATTTTTTCATGCTTACCTATTTTGTTATATAATGACACAAAGCTAATGGTGGTGAATGACAGCCGTATGTCAGGGGTCCAAAAGAGAGGGTAGATTTATTTTGTAGAGCCTCTCAATATTAGACGAGATTGTAAGACTTTAGTTTGACTTCGGTAATAGGAACCTCGATGTAAGATTTGTTGAAAAAGCAGTTCTGCAGCTGTCCGCCCCATCTCATAGACAGGCTGAGCAATAGATGAAAGAGCCGGTGAGAGAAGAGCTGAGGCAGGTTCATTATTAAAGCCGATCAGACTTAGGTCTTGGGGTAAGCGAATGCCCAATTCCCTAGCGGTAAGGTAGAGTGTGTAGGCAAATTGGTCACTAAAAATAAGGATGGCATCTGGCCGATTAGGTTGCAGGAGTAACTGTCTCGCCGATTGTTGAGCACTCTCCGGATTAAATTCCGAATGGACAATATAAGATGGATGAATGGGAAAATCGTGCCTTTGCAAGGCCGCCGTATAACCTTCCAAGCGACGGTTGCTAATCTGCACATTAGCGGGTCCACCGAAGTAGGCAATTTGTTGGCAGCCTTGTTGAATTAAATGCTCAACCGCCTGTTTGGCTACCCCAAAGTTGTCGATAATGACACGATCGGTATGAATATCTTCACATTCGCGATTAAAGAAAACCAGCGGGATATTCCGCCTTTTTATTTTTGCAAAATGCTCAAAATCGACGGTCGAACTGGATAGCGAGATAATAAACCCAGCTATACGCGTCCCCATTAATTCTTGCACAATGGCTTTTTCACGCGCCGCGTTTTCATTGGATTGGCAAATAATAATGTTGTAGCCTGCTTTTTCGGCGATTTCTTCCATTCCACTAATAGCCCTTGCATACAAATAATAACTTAATTTGGGGATCACGACACCGATTGCATTCATCTGTCGATTCTGCAAGTTCAGGGCGATTTGATTGGGGGTATAATCCAACTCCTTGGCGAGTCTTTGCACCTGCGCTTTCATTTTTTCGCTGATTCTGGGGTGATCCCTTAAGGCTCGACTTACCGTGCTTTCTGATACATTTAAAATACGAGCAATATCCTTCAGCCTGATACTCTTATTGTCCATAAAAACTTAAGATTGTAACCCTTTCATGCTTAAATCCGCTTCATTTAATCGATCCCGATATTAGACCTAAAAACGGAATTGCGCAAGCGCTTGCGCAATTATTTTTGGCAAAACAGGGCAGATTACACCTTATATTCTACAGTGTTTAGAAAAAATACCACAATATTTGATCGTTAAATGTTGCATTTATGATGCTTCAATCAATCCCGGCCGCAGGGTATTATTCTAGATAAGGGGTTGACTCGAATATAATTAATCTACTATCCATGAAAAAAGAAATAACCAGTAAGTGGTTGAGCCTATACCTAGCGGTCGGGATGATCTTACTATTATTCACCCAATGCCAATCCCCTCCACCCCCATTAGAAAATTTTCAAAAATGGGAAACCATTACACTAGATTTTACAGGCCCTGCTAGCGGAGAGACTGCCGAAGTAAATCCATTTACCGACTATCGGATGAATGTTGTCTTCTCCCAAGGAGAACAACAACTTGTCGTCCCTGCTTATTATGCTGCGGATGGGCAAGCCGGGGAGACAAGTGCAGAAATAGGCGCTATTTGGCGCGTGCATTTTACGCCCAATTCCGTTGGTATATGGGACTATGAGGTATCCTTCCGAACAGGAGAAATGATTGCCGTCTCAAATCAAGCAGCGGCGGGTACCGCTTTGGCGCCAGATGGTCAAACAGGACAATTTGAGGTGGTAGCTCCATCCGGTACACATTCGGGGTTTCAAGCGAAAGGCCGGCTCGTCAATAAAGGCGGGCGCTATTTGGAATTTGCTGAATCTGGTGAGTTATTCATCAAAGGAGGGGCTAATAGCCCAGAAAATCTTCTCGCCTTCAAGGATTTCGATGGCACCTATAGCAGTGATCCCAAAAAACAATTTATCAAGGAATATAAACCTCACCTTCAAGATTGGACAACAGGCGACCCCACTTGGCAAGATGGAAAAGGAAAAGGCCTTATTGGTGCGATCAATTACCTATCGGAAGTAGGTATGAATGCCGTGTATTTCCTCACCATGAATATTGAAGGAGATGCTGGAGATGTCTTCCCTTACCGCTCCCACGAAGATTTTACTCGGTTTGATTGTAGTAAATTGGACCAGTGGAATGTCGTGTTTAGCCATGCTCAAAAAAAGGGCCTAGCACTACATGTTGTCACACAGGAAACAGAAAACGAATTATTACTAGATGATGGAGATACAGGCCCAATGAGGCGTTTGTACTATCGAGAATTAGTAGCTCGTTTTGCTCATCATTATGCCATTTTTTGGAATCTCGGAGAGGAAAACGGCCCGGCTCCCTTCTCACCTAAAGGTCAGAGCACCCAGCAACGCAAGGATATGATTGACTGGTTGAAAACTAATGATCCCTACCAGAATCCAGTACTTCTTCATACACATGCCGGTCGCGACTTAAAACATCACATACTAGATGACATGCTAGGCTATGAAGCCTTAGATGGATTATCCATGCAAATTGGAAATAGGTATCATGTTTACGACGATATGGTGAAATGGTGGAAAAAATCCAAAGAAAGTGGACATGAATGGATCAGCTATATGGATGAAATCGGTTGGTACTGGATGGGAGCCATGCCCGACCAAGATATGCCTACACATGATACCTTACGCCAGGAAGTGCTATGGAGTACCTTTATGGCCGGGGGTAGCGGTGTAGAGTGGTACTTTGGCTATAAATACGCCCAAAGTGACCTCAATTGTGAAGATTGGCGTAGCCGAGATAACCTCTGGAAACAGACGAAAATAGCTATGGATTTCTTTGTTGATCTTCCGTTACGTGAGATGGAACCGATGGATGAACTTCTGAAAGGAGAACAAGCTCATTGCTTCGCTAAAAAAGGCGATACTTATGTCGTTTATTTCAAAACCCCCTCCCCTGCCTACTTGGCGTTGGATGAGTTGCCTGGAAATGTGGAGGTCAAATGGATGAATCCACAAACCGGAGAGTGGCTGGAGGATAAAACCCTATCTTTAAAAGGTGGAGCACCCATTGAGCTCACCCCACCCGCTAATTCACAGCAAAGAGATTGGGTAGCGCTAGTAAGAAAAGAGTAAAATAAATTTGATAAATAAAGATTTCCGAACAGATGAAAAAGTACAATATTGCTGTGGTAAATGGCGATGGAATTGGACACGAAATTGTACCAGCAAGTTTACAAGTGTTGGAAGCGGTAGCTGAGGCCTACCAATTTGAATTGACGTCAACTGCTTTCCCTTGGGGAGCTGGTTATTACAAAGAACACGGCGAATTTATGCCCACTGATGGTTTGGAAACGCTTGGCAAATTCGATGCTATCTTATTTGGTGCAGTAGGTTTGCCTGAAGTGGATGACACCTTGCCTTTTAAACTATATACGGCTCGAGTAAGAACCCATTTCCAGCAGTATGTCAATTATCGTCCGGTACGCTTATTACCAGGTGTAGAAGGCCCATTGCGCAATAAGACAGGAAAAGATATTGATTTTGTAGTCTTGCGTGAAAATACAGAAGGAGAGTTCGTGCAAAATGGTAAGATATTTTATCCAGACGAACCACATGGATTGGCCACCGAGACCAATGTCTTTACCAGAGCAGGTATCGAGCAAGTAGCCCATTATGCCTTCCAATTAGCTCGTAAGCGCCGCAATCACGTCACCAATGTGACCAAGTCCAATACCATGATTTATACCCTCGCCTATTGGGATTATGTCATGGGACAAGTAGCCGCCGAATACCCGGATGTTACCTATCGACAAATGTATGTAGATGCTGCTTCTGCCAATTTCGTATTGCGCCCAGAGCTATTTGATGTCGTGGTTACCACCAATATGATTGGTGATATTCTAAGTGATTTGGGAGGTGCCATTATGGGAAGTTTGGGACTTGGGCCTAGCGGTAACTTGAGACCCGAAAAAGATCAGCCTAGCATGTTTGAGCCTATTCATGGTTCAGCCCCTGATATTGCCGGACAAGGTATTGCTAATCCTGTAGGCCAAATCTGGTCGGGTGCCCTTTTATTGGAGCATTTAGGCGAGCAAGCGGCGGCGGATGCCATCGTGAGTGCGATTGAAAAAACCCTAGAAGCAGGGGTAAAAACCAGGGACTTAGGAGGAACGGCTAGCACTCAAGCCGTAGCTGATGCGGTCATTAGTCATTTAACAGGCCCCGCTTAGCGATCATCATATGAAGGTGTTTAATTCCACTCCGATAGACTTGACCTTAAGCCTGACACATGGCCAGCGAGGGGTTGCTTTTGAAACGGCACGAACGGTAGAAAAAGACGGCTGGAACGCGAGGACATTGCATTTGTATTCCCACTGTGGGACGCACATGGATTCTCCCTTGCATTTTGGCGTTAGCGAGCAGACCCTGTCTCTTATACACATCTCCGAGCCCACGAGACCGAGGCTGATCTC
>CAJXUM010000355.1 GCA_913060855.1 uncultured Lewinella sp.
TCAGCCTCGGTCTCGTGGGCTCGGAGATGTGTATAAGAGACAGCCATAATACAGGTATACTTTGGCTTTTTTTAATAGGAATTGTTGATCATCTCTAACAAAACTATGCTTTTATGAATCCAATTGCTAAAACTGCCCCCCTTCAAGGCAGTCGGAAACAAACGCTATTTAGCCCTCCGGTGGTCCTGGGCACCTTAGCGCCTTATGAAGGACCATGGACGATACAGCACGCGTCTCATTTATTGAGGCGTACGATGTTTGGTCCAAAGTATGAGCACCTAAAATGGTCGGCTGCTCAAGGTCTCGATGCTACCTTAGATGAATTGTTTGACGAGGGTGGATATCCCGATCCTCCCAAGAATTCTGACTATGGCAGTGATCCTACCGTTGATATTGGCGAAACCTGGGTGAACGCTCCCTATAATGGCAACCAAGTAGCCCAAATGAGTTATCGAGAGCGGAGTCTACTGGCTTGGACCGTCGGTAATTTTTTAGAAGAAGGGATGTCTATCCGGGAAAAGCTGACCGTATTCTGGCACAATCATATTCCGATGAGTGCCATCCTTGATCCTAAGTATAACTTCAATTATATCAACACCTTCCGGCGTCAAGCCTGGGGTAATTTCCGCGATATTATTAAAGATATAACGATAGATCCAGCCATGTTGCGTTACCTCAATGGGCGCCAAAATAACAAAGGCTATCCCAATGAAAACTATGCAAGGGAGTTGCTGGAGTTATTTACGATCGGAAAGGGCCCACTGGTAGGGCCTGGTGATTACAGCAATTATACGGAGCATGATATCATGGAGATTGCCAGAGTTTTATCAGGCTGGCGAGATTTTGGTTTCACAACCGAGAGTGATGATGGTGAGATTTATAGTTACTTCAAGGAATCTAATCATGACACTGGAACCAAAACACTTTCAGAGCGCTTCAATGGAGCGACTATTGGGAATATGGGTGAGCAAGAATATGCCCATTTGATTGATATTATTTTCCAACAGGATGAAGTAGCGCGTTTTATTTCGCGTAAGCTGTATAAGTGGTTTGTATTTTATGAGATAGATGAAGAAACAGAAGCTAAAGTGATTCAGCCTATGGCTGATATTTTGATTGATAATGACTATGAAATCAAGCCCGCTTTGATGGCTTTGTTGAAAAGTCAGCATTTCTATGAGGAGCAATTCAGAGGAGTAATGATCAAGAATCCAGCTGATTTTCTTGTTTCAGTCTTCAAACCTTTTGAAATAGAGATGTCTCCCGAAATAGATAAGCTGTACGATTCCTATTATCGCTTATTTGGCTTTGTGGAAGAAACGCAGATGGAATTCTACAATATCCCTGACGTTGCAGGTTGGCAGCCCTACTACCGAGAGCCTTTGTACTATCGGTTATGGATCTCGGCTTCGACCCTTCCCACTCGTATGAATCTCACGGATACACTACTGGATAATGGCCTCTTTCCCTTTCGTGCCAATGGCAAAAAGATGAAGATTGACGCCTTGAAATTTATCAATATGATAGACGATCCAGAAAACCCTAATTCGGTGGTCAATGAATTTGCGCTCGTTCTCTTGCCCAAACCCTTAACCCAAGAACAGATAGATCGATTGAAGGGGATTCTTATTCCTGGCTTACCCGATTTTGAATGGACAGCAGAGTACGGTTCTTACGCAGCGAATCCCAATAATTCAGATTTAGCTAATTCGGTAGCTAACAAGTTGAAAAATTTGATTCGTGCGATGCTCAGCATGCCTGAGTTTTACTTGAGTTAATCTTTAGAAACGATGAACAACCTAAGCAAGACACCCTTTTCATTAACCGAAAACCGATAGCAGCAATGCAAAGAAGAAATTTCCTAAAAAACGCAGGAGCCGTAGCCAGCTTTCCCTTTTTTCTCAAGGGGATGAGCATTTCAGCGCTGGCCCAACCATATATGTTTGATGCCGTCAATAATGATAATGATCGCGTACTTATTTTAGTGGAGTTAAATGGCGGAAATGATGGCTTGAACACCCTAATTCCCTTAGATCAATACAGTAAATTATACAATGCTCGAAGAGATATTATCATTCCTGAATCGAGAATATTGGGCATTGGTGGAAGTTTAGGCTTTCATCCCAATATGGAAGGAATGAAAGATTTATACCAGGATGGTAAACTCGGAATTGTGCAAAGTGTAGGCTATCCCAATCAAAACCGTTCGCATTTCCGGTCTACAGAAATATGGACATCGGGTTCGCCCTCCGAAGAATTTTGGAATACGGGATGGGCCGGTCGTTTTTTGGATGGCGACTATCCTGGTTTCCCCGATAATTACCCCAATCAGGAACACCCCGATCCCTTTGCTATTTCGATGAGCTACCTGGTATCTGATACCTGCCAGGGGAAAGCAGCCAACTTTGCTTTGGCACTCACAGATCCTTTCGGCCTACGGCCTTTGTCAGAGACCGATCCAGGAGCGATGGATAGTAGTTTGTATGGGAAAGAATTAGAGTTCCTTCAGAATACCATTACACAGACCAACTCTTATGGTATCCGTATTACTGATGCGGCCGAAGGAGGGAATAATATGGTAGATTATCCCGATACCCCCTTAGCTGAACAGCTGAAGAACGTGGCCCTACTTATTTCGGGAGGGATGAAGACGCGTGTTTATACCGTTAATTTGGGTGGTTTTGATACACACGCGCAGCAGGTAGAAGGCGGAGATACAATAGAAGGGAGACATGGTGATTTGCTAAAAACGCTATCCGAAGCTATTCATGCTTTCCAAGCAGACTTGAAAGAATTGGGTCTCGAGGATCGCGTGCTGGGGATGACCTTCTCCGAATTTGGCCGTCAAATCAGATCTAATGGTAGTTTGGGATCCGATCATGGAACGGCAGCACCCTTGATGCTCTTTGGCAGTTGCGTAAAGTCACAAATCATGGGCGATAACCCAGAAATACCTGCCAATGTAGAGGTACAGGAAGGAGTGCCCATGCAATATGATTTCAGAGATGTTTATGGCTCTATCTTGGCGGATTGGTTTGGAATGGAATTGTCACAGGTAGGGAAAGTATTGCACGAAGACTTTCAGTATTTGCCATTGGTGAGTTGTGCCATCACTTCAACAGATGATCCGACTAGTGGTCCTCCGATTGAGCTGATGAACTTCCCGAATCCTTTCCAAAATTGGACAACGATTCGTTTCACTTCTGAAAATGAATGGGCAAAACTCAGTATATACGATGCGATGGGTAGTGAGCTGCGCGTACTTACCAACCAAAGAATGGCGGCAGGTGAGCATGAAATTAGGTTCGATGCTGGAGATTTACCAGCGGGTAATTACTATGCTAGATTATTGCTCAAAGGTAGGCAAAAAACGAAGGCAATGATCAAGGCAAAATAAAGCCTTGAGAGAAAGGGGGCCTTGGTAATAATCTATAGCAGATTTACGGCCGAGGCTCCCTATATAATAGATCTTATTCTACTGAAGTTAGTTTTAAAAGTGAAGATTTATTAATCTATTTCGACATCAAAAAAGCCTAACGGATTCCGATCGAAGTGTTGAATTTCTTCTCCATTATTATGAAATCGCTGACCTTTTTCAATGGTTGTATTGGTCTCGTATTCGGTCACTAATAGTAAGCCCCCAAAACACTTCACCAAGAATTTCCCGTTTTCAAAGACGGCAACTACTGTTCCTGGAGCATCATGCTGATAACCAAAGTCATTGAGATCGAAAACTTGTGCACGATAAATGATGACCTTGTGTGTTTCTATAAAGGTATAAGCACCATTGAATGGGCGAGTGACAGCTCGTACAAAGCGTTCCAAAGCATATACTTCTTGGTTCCAATTGATGAGACTATCAGCAGGCGTGCGTTTGGGATAATAGGTGGGTTTGATCCCTGCTTCCTGCGAGCTTACGGTAAAATCATTCCGCACTAGCTGGCCTACATTTCGTTCAATCAAATACTTCATGGCCAGCGTATTCTTGAAGTGCATCGTTTCTGCGGTATCCTTATCTGTCACTTCAAACTTAAAAGTATCCATGATATCACCAGAGTCGACGCCGGGATCATATTTGAAAAGATTGGTATAGAATGCTTTTCGTCCTTCCATAATCGACCAATTCATCGGAGATCGCCCCCGACCCAAAGGTAAATTCATGGAGCTCCCATGCATACCGAAAGCCCCTATCGAAAGATGATCTAAGACAGCGGCGGGAATCAACCTTTGCCATCCCATGACAAAGGCCACATCAATATTCAATTCATTGATATACGCAATATCATCCTCGTGCTTGAGTGAATAGTATTTGGCTTGATAGACCTGCATTCCTCGCTCCTTCGCATAGTCCTGGAGGTCGCAATAATCAGCCACTTGAAACTTTTCCCCCTTGGCCGAATCAATCGTAATGAGGTGTTGAATGGGAAAAGGAAGCTTGAGATTTTCTAAGAGAAAGCGTGTGGTGGCCTTGCAGCCAAAGAAGGCAATATTATTGAACAGTTTCATAAATTTCCCGGAAAGGAATACAATTATTGAAAAAATCAGTTTTTAAATCTTCTCGCCGCTTTTCATAATAAACCCGAAGCTTTTCAAGATTATCAATTCCTTTCGTCATCCACCAAATCGGATGAATCAATAACTGTATTGATTTCCCTTCTTTAAATTCAGTAGATTCAAACGGATGACCATAGCGGAAAGATCCCCTAGAATCTGAAAAATACTTCATTTTTTTGAAATACTTCGATTGATAGGTATGTTCTACCCCGTGGATCGGAGCATCATAGGTCTGGAAGAAGTCATTGGGCCGATGCAGGCTTATCGTATTCACCTCTTCTTGGAAGAAATGCTTGAAAAGCTCTATTTCCTGCGCAAGTCCACTATGAAAATCAGGATAAATCGTAGGATCGAAATGAATTCCTATTTTATGCCCCAAGGCTTTGATCGCTAGAACCTGATCATAGTCTTTGGCAGAGAAAATATTATATAGACTAGACCGGATTAGAAAGAAGTAGGTAGACTTGATGCCTAAATCTGTTTCAATCTGGGCCATCTTTAGGGCCATGTGTGTATCGAAATCGATGTCATGGCGTAGAATAATTTCACCATGACTACTACTTTGTTCTCCAAAAAACTTGAAGGCGTAGGCACTATCCTTAAATCGCTGTAAGAGATCTCGATAGTTACCAAGATGGTTGATGGAAGTAACCATATTTTGTGTTGTTCAATGGGTGAATGTCCTTAATTAATGGCTTCTTACGTTTTTAAACAGGATGTTTTTTACAAACAGATACATATATCGCATATCGGTCAAGAACGGCTGCTTTTCATAAGCTTTCAAATAGCGTTCTTCGATAGCCTGTGTATCTTCCACACTTTTAGGTATTTCTACATATACAGGAGGTATTAATCCAGGCTTAAACTGATTTCGATAAGCTTGGAAATCCTCTGAATACAAACTAAAGTAATGGCGGCTAATCGGTCTGACACCGAAAATCTTCACATCTCCTTTTAGGAAGTTGATCAACATCGGTAGTTCGTCCAACCAGTACTTCCTCATGAACTGACCGGCCGAATTCACGCGAGGGTCATTCTTGAATTTTGCCCCATCACCTAAGCCATTTCGCTCATATATAAACTCCTGAATGTACTCTGAATAGGGGTACATAGTACGGAATTTTAATACTTTAATGAGCTTACCCTTCTTACCCACTCGCTTCAACTTGATCAATGGACCATAGGTAGCTTCTTTGTTATAATCAGGTTCTCCAACCTTCTTTGCCACAAAATATAGCTTACCGTCCACCTCTTTAGAATCCACCAAGCGGAATCCACAAGAATACAATCGGCCATAAGATTCCATTTCGGAAATAACTCGATTGCGTCCTCCTGTAATGAGGAAGTAATAATGTTTTAGATAAGGAAGTTTCGGCCATACTCTTTTAGCCCAATAATCCAGAAAGCAATAGGCCTTATTGAGGTACTTGGGATACTTGGCCATCAAGCGGCTATGCCGTTGATCCGCTGTTTCTACAAATCCCATTAAGTAACCGCCAACCTTCAGTCGTTGGTTCGCAGCTTCGAAAAACTTGTTGATAAAGCGCACATTATTCACCTGCTTAAGGCTGATAATGCACTTTTCTTTTGATTTTTCACTTGGGTTTGGAGTGTTTTCATTAAGGAGTTGGAGTTCCGATACAGATTCAATAATCTTAGGCTCCTCCCCTTCTAGCAAGCTAACATACTGATCAGACAGTTCCGAGAAATGTCCCGGAAGTTTTTGATCTAGTGTTTTTGGAAAGCTTGTAAATAGTGTTTGTAATAAAACCATGTATTGAATAGTTTAAATATGCACATAGTACGAATCGCGTAAAACGATCGCTTTTTTACGTGGGGGGAATTCAATTTAATGGCTTGATAGATAGATCCTCTCTTATAAATTTTGACTATTCAAACATATAAACCATGCTTTGAACAGTTCAACTTAGTGTTGTACTAAAAAGTAGTTACAATAAAGGGGAAAAGGTTTGATACAATTCTATAAGGGTCTGAGCCATGCTCAGATGTTAGAAAGGGACATTAGGGAGGGTAGTAACTCTACAATAGGACAAAGATACAAAATATATTTTGGTATTGCTATATCTTATCTTC
>CAJXUM010000356.1 GCA_913060855.1 uncultured Lewinella sp.
CTATCCTCTTCGTCGGCAGCGTCAGATGTGTATAAGAGACAGTAAGAATACCTACCCTATTTATCCTCCTATTCTTTTTCGTCCCGCCCTGTCTATCTGGGCAAAGCGATGCTGCCAAATACGAAAACGCGATTTATAAAGAGCAAGATGTATCAAAATATGAATTGCCGGAACTGCTGAGAACATTCGAAGGAAAAGCGGTTAAATCCGTCAAGCACTGGGAAGGCAAGCGCCGTCCCGAACTCTTGACTTTTTTCGCGGAAAACTTGTATGGAAAAATTCCTACTCCGATGGATAAAATTACTGCCCGATTTGAGGTCACTTCCGAAGATAGGCAACACTTAGAGGGACTCTGCACAAAACGAGTAGTCAACATAACTTTACAAAATAAGCTAGGGAGCGTAGATTTCCCCATGGTCCTTTTCCTACCCAATGCCGCCAAACAAGCCGTTCCAGCTATCTACTGGGCGAACCTAACCGATATTCAACGAGGCCGTTTTGACATGGAGGGGCCACAGCGCTTCGGGATGACAAAAAATAGTGCCCCATTGAAGCAGCTGATGCTCAGAGGAATTGCACTGGTAAGTATTGACGCCGAAGCGATCGCTAGCCGATCAAAAAGTGAGGAGGAAATACTAGATGGCGGTATCATCGATTTGTTCTTTCAGGAAGGACAAAGCAACACGAAAGATGATGAATGGGGCCTGATTAGTGTTTGGGCCTATGCCATGATGAGGGGGATGGATTACATCCTAACCGAAAAAGCAATAGCAGCGAATCAAGTAGCCGTTATGGGCTCTTCTATCGGTGGTAAGATCGCCATTTGGGCAGCTGCACAAGATGCCCGATTTGGCATGGTACTCTCAGCGACCGCCGGCCACGGTGGAGATGCTTTGTGGAAACGCCAGTTTGGAGAATCCCTGGATAATATGATAAGCTGGTTACCTCGATGGTTGGGTAGAAACGCAGCAAAGTATAAAGGAAAAACAGAAGATTTACCAGTAGATCAACATATGTTATTGGCTTGTTTGGCGCCCCGTCCTGTCTATGTCGCTACCGCTCAGCATGACCTTTGGGCTGACCCTTTGGGGCAATGGCTAAGCGCCTATCATGCGGCTCCGGTCTATCAATTATATGGGAAAGAATCGGTTTTCTCTTCGGCTGCTCAACCCGCCATCAATGCCCCGATTATCGAAAGTCCAGTCGGTTATCACCTGCGCTCGGGCTTCCATGGACTACAGCAGTATGACTGGGAAAGATTCATGGAGTTTATCGAACATCACTTCCTAAAAATCCCCATCCGCAGCGTTCACGACATCTATTACGAGAAAGGGAAACTCGTTGATCATTATCCGAATAAACTGAAGTGAAAGGGTTAAAAATCTATATTTTCAAATGATTAGTAAAAGGCTGCAGGTATAAAATAGATGTTAAATCGAGCAAGTCAATGTACGCCTCATAGATTGCTACTTTTGTATCCAATTGCTTACTGCTATTGTTCAACTGCTCGGCTTTCTGAGATAGTTGCCAAAGCGGTGTTGAAATGGATTCTGCGCTTTCTTTCTGGGCAAAACCCTCCGCTTGCCGTTCGCTTTCGCTATTGAGAGATCGTATAAAATCCCATTTTCTGAAGAGTAGTTGAATCGTATTGAGCTGTTCGGTTATTTTCCTTTGCTGCAATGTCTGGGCCATCTGCTGTTCTTGCAGCAGGCTCTCTTTCTCGATATTAAGCCCTTCCATTTTCAATTTTCTATCGGAGGAAAAAGGAATCGTAAAACCTAAAGTTACGGATAGCTTTTCTTCCCAGATTTCTCGATGTGGTCCATTATACTGGACTTGAAAGAAATCGAAGAACTGATTCTTTTCGGCCCGCTCCAGTTGCATTTCTGCCTCCACCAAGTTAATCTTTTGTACGGTTTCCTGGTCTACAATCGGTTGACTCAAATCGATATCGATCGTTATTTTTTGCCGGATAGCTTCTAGCGTAATAAGGTCCGAAAAGTCTGTTTTTCGATCCGGATCATACAGCAAACTCAACTCACTTTCATAGCTATAAATATCAATCTTCAAATCATTGATTTCCTGTTGTATCTCAGCTACTTCTTTCGCAGAAATAAGGGAAGCGGAAGCTAATTTCTGAATAACTATTTGCTCATCTGACACCACCTCCAATATGGCTCGTTCCAATGAAAGGCGTTCATGCTTTTCGTAAATCTGTAACCAATCCTCATAGGCTTTTTTGATAAAGTCTTTTCTGTATTTATCCTTTTCTAGGGCAGCTTCACTAAGGTATTCTTGATGTAATTGAGATTGTGCTTTTCGAACTTTTCCCGTACTCGGGCTCACCCTCACTAAGTACTGTTGTCTGTCGATATTAAATTCATCCGTTTCCGTACGGATATCGATTTTATTGAGCCAGGAGGCATTGAATTGATCCCCCGCTGGTGCTGGACCAAGTAGACCATTAAGTTCCGTCCATCTATTTTGGAAAAATGTGTCAGAAGTAAGCCGTTGCTGTCCTTGAAGCGATAGGCTCAAAAGCAACAAAAAGCTGCATAGGATTATCTGCCAAATCGAAAGATTTTGGACAGGAGATGGGAGGAATAAATTTGTCATTTTATTTCTTTTAGGTCCACCAAAGACTTTGCCTTTTTGGCAGATTGAATAGCTTGTACTGGCTTCAAAAACTCGAGAATCACCTTCTCTTTTTGTAGAAACTGGTTATCGGCGGGAATACTTACTAGTACTTCTCGACCATAGGTCTTCATATCTGCGACTTTGCGCAATCGTTCCGGAATTTCCACGATACGCGACCCCAAACCGGTCACCACGCCATAGCAAACAATGGCTTCATCTTTTGTCGACCTAATTTTGAAAGAATCTTGCACCGCTACCTGCAGGATGAGGTCTTCATGTACATACCCTTTTACCAATACGGGATTCGGTTCATAGAAGGTCACCAGCGTCCGATAGGCCGGTATATTCTCTGCTTCTTTGCAATGGATATTACCAATAATTCCGTCTTCGAGCGCAGTGAGTTGTATATCAATGACCTGGTTCGCTCTTTCAAATTCGCGCTGTGCCGATAGTCGATCAATGGCAATTTGATAGGGGTTCTTTCCTAGTTTTAGTCCATTTTTCAGGCTTTGAACCTCCTCTCCAATGCTTTGCAACAATAAATCTCGCTCGTTTTTCAGGCTATTAATTTTACTACTGAGGGGTTGGTAATCACTTTGGGCGGGTTCAACGCTTTTCAGGTCTGCATAGAGTGATTGCTGAAATTTCTTTTGTTCCTCCAGCTTCTCAATATCACTATCAATAGCGGCTAATTTAAGGGCCTTTTCTTTCTCCAATAGGCGCAGCTTGCCCTCTTGTTCCGATCTCCAAAGCTGCTCTTCCGCTCTAAGTTCATCCATCTTATAACCTTGCTCCTCCAATACTTCTTTCGGTTTGGTCCGACGTAAATCGAGCAGCGGCATTCCTTGCTTCACCTCCTGCCCTGGGCTTACATATATCTTACCCACCGTAACGGCATAGTTAAAGTTAATCTCGGTTTCTTTCGTCTCTGCAAAACCATAGAACAAAACGACCTCCTTTTGGTAATAGCCATTCAACAACCAGAGGAGAAGGCCGATACACGGTATCGATAAATAAAAAGCATTAAAAGATTTCATGGCAGTCGCTTTTCCTTTTAGGCCACCTCATACTACTAGACTTTTAGAAGACAGAAGCGAGAGAAGAGACTGCTGAGGTAGGGCTTCTGGCTTATATCTAGCCGACCTCTCCTCTGTCGTCCCTGCCTAGCCGCAGGCTAGGTGGCTTCTGGCTTCTACTTTTGTCTAGTAGCATGAGGGCACCTTCCAATTGGTATACAAAATCAAGCCCTAGTGAACCAGGTGTTGATCTTTTATACAACGGAAGATGAGCAGCCCTATCATAAATTAATGGCCTCATTTTCAAAACGCAGACGTAGATCTCTGATGTTGGGCAGTTGTTCTAATTCGGCGATGAATTGGGCTCTTTCTGTCTCATTTTCTAGTCTTATCAGGTAGTTCAACTCTTTGATATGCTCTAGTGGTTTTTCGGCTATAATATTCCCCTCCAAGTCTTTTGTCTTTTCTGTTTTTCTTAAATTCAGAAAACGCACCTGTGTTAGCTCCGACCTCTTCGCATAACGTTTAATAATAGCTTCAATTTCCTCTTCCAATTGGTTCTCCAATGGAATCTCGATCTTCAATGTTCCGACGAGTTGCTGCGCATTAAAAGGGGAAAACCGGAGGATAATGGCAGCCAAACAGAAGCCACCCGTCCCGATAAAGGCGATCGTAAATCCAAATACACCGCAGGCAATCCCTGTGGCCAAGGCGGCAAACATAAAGGCCATATTGCGAGGATTATTCAGCACCGTACGGAACCGGATAATCGCTAAGGCGCCCAACATACCCAGGCCTCGAGCCAGTGAATCCCCTATCGCTTGCATCACAGTCGCCGCTACAATAGATATTAAGACCATCGATTGTAGAAAATGAATCGGGCGCTGAACCCCTTTCGTCGTATAGTCATAAGTGATCACAATCAAGGAAGAAAGGAAAAAAGAAAATAAGACCGTGATCGTTATGCTTATGGCCGTTGGGTTTTCCGTATTGCTTTGTGTAATTAAAAATTCAAACATTCATTAGGCTATTTTGGATAATCCCTCTATTAAACTGCTTTGACTTTACTAATAAAACAGTAAAAGATGATTTTGTACTCATTCAAAGTGTATTATTTTTAAATAGTCTACAGCTATGTGGTGCTGTTAGTTGATACACCCACTCCATGTACTAGTAATGTTGGCTTAACATAAAACGAATCTACCATTACTATATTGAATAGGTTAAAAACCTTCACTAATAAAATTGAATGTATACCTATCTTATTCTATTCTGATGCCCTTTTCGATAAAAACTGGCGTTACTTACGAATAAACATTGTCAGAGCTCCATAAATTTGAGAATGACAGTTCTTTTCGATGGTACCTACGAAGAATTACTTTCAGTCATTTTTGAGGGGGTAATGCCTCCCCCCATATCAAATCCTATGGAAGAGCTATTTTGATAGAGTCAATATTCCAGGACGTAGGAATATGAGATTGCACCTGCAATGTTCCCAAACCTTACTGGGAGTACTTATTCGAAAAGCGATAGCCACTTTTGCTTGAATAGAAGGATTCTCCTGAGCGCCTCAATCTTTTTGCCTAGCTTCCAGTTTCTCCCCTCGCCGGGCGCCACAATGGTCCTACCGCTACCAATAGCACTATCAGGTTGAAAAAAGCATTTGAGGCGTTCCCCGATGCAATCGAGCCTGCACTATCCAGAAAAAACCAGGATAAAAGACCTAGCAGAACGGTACGACGTACAGCCTCAGGCGCTTTGTCATATACCCATTCTGATAAGCACCAAATCATCACACCCCAACCTAAGAGGAAGCCCCCTGTGAGCGCCGACAAGAAGCGGGTATCGGGGGAATCATAGGTAGTAAGGCCGTCTACTGGCCAACTCAACAAGTCGAGCGTGAGGCGAGCGGGTTCGAGGGTGGAGGCCATGGTGCCGAGGAAGAAAACTGGGCCGAAAGATCCCACGACGAAAGCGGTGATTTTGAGCCAGAATTTGTGAGAGGAATGGGACATGATGTTACGCCCTGTGCTGTTTGTTTTCGTTGCCATAATGATGTGTTATTGAACAATTATGATTATGGCACAATAGTAGGTACAACAAACGCTAGATTATAGACGCTTCCGTCTATTTCGGCAGGGTTTCCAGTCTAGAATATGGATGCAATCAAATGACCGCTTGTGCTTCGATTTCTATCATAAATCCTTCATTGGCCAAGCCCGATACACTTAACCAAGTGCTTGCAGGAGGATGTTCGGTTCCGAAATTTTCTTTTAACACTTGACTTATAGTAGCTCCGTCTTCCTGCTGATAATTCACTTTGTAGATTCTAAGCATGACAACATGCTCTAGTGTACCGCCAGCTGTCTCCAAGGCTATTTTTAGATTATCTATTGACTTTTGAGTTTGTTTAGCTAAGTCATTTTCGCCCACCAGGTTTTGATTCTCGTCCCAAGCTACCTGCCCAGAAATAAAAATCATTTTACCCGGATTGGTGCCTACTATTTGAGAAAATCCATATTGCCTGGAGTCAAATAATGATGGGGGATTTAAGGTCTCCTTTTTCATGGTTCTATTACTTTAGGATTTCATCCATCAATAGTAATTCTTGGGGAAGTATATCCGTCCATACCAAATCTGACACCTCAGGCTTCTCATATTTGCGATTACCTTCCCAATTGTGGTTTAAAATAGTCTGCCAGCCCACATGGACTTTTGTCCAAAGCATAGGGCCATTGTAGATATTATTATTGATTTCTTTGTACAAGTGGTGATACTGCTCTTTACTTTGGTAGAGGTTTCTATCTATACTATTCCTGATTTTTCCCCAGAGTTCTACATCTCCAAATTCCTTTGCGGCCATCATCCCCGTCATCGTAGCTAAGGGTGACGGGCCTGCTTCAGGGTCTTCTTTTACAAAGGCGTAGGGACCTATTGTTTCTGTCTCTTATACACATCTGACGCTGCCGACGAAGAGGATAGTGTA
>CAJXUM010000357.1 GCA_913060855.1 uncultured Lewinella sp.
GATCAGCCTCGGTCTCGTGGGCTCGGAGATGTGTATAAGAGACAGGCCCTGGATCTTTATAAAACGGGATTGAAACAAGTGCTGTTGTTGGAGAATAACAAGATGAGGGAAGCCACCTATAGCAATATTATCTTGTTAGGTTGTCAGGCCAAGGAATTTGCTTGGGTTGATGAATTCATTCGGATTTATTCTACTTATCTCGATCCAGAGATCCGAGAGGATGCCAAAGCTCACGCCCTAGGGCTTTGGTATTTTTACCAGAAAGATTTTTCAAAATCTGTGGATCAACTGCTCCATTTCAAATTCTCGCCAGCCTATCAGCCCCGGGTACGGATCATCATCATTCGTTCTCTATTTGAACAGTTCCTAAAGGACCACAGCATATTCAGTTTGTTACAGGCACAGTGTGATGCCTTCGAGAAGTATATTTCACGCAATGATTTCTTGGCGAAACCCCGCTTAGAGCCGCATTTAAATACAATCCGATTGATCCGAAAATTAGCACATCTACTATTTGAGCAAGAGGAGAAAGAAGTTATCCAGAAGTGGCTAGATCAAGAGCTGATGGGTAAGAAAAAATTCCTTAGCCAAACTTGGTTGAAAGAAAAAAGTAGATCTTTAAAATGAAACATGAGTCGCCCTTCATGTGCTACTCTTTCGGCAAAGCGCAAATCAAGATGGAAGAATAAATATTCCCCTTTCCTATAAGTGCACTCTTTCTAAGTCATAGCCTTGAGATGACTCATGTTTTTTTTTGCTTAGGAGTCGATAATTTCTTCTGTGATGAATATTCGACTCTGTCTACTAACAATGTAGTGAGGGGTGTTAGTCGTAGTTCTTAAAAGCGTAATTTGTTTTTGCATAACTAGGGTTTTATAAATTATTATAGCACAACGATTGATACAGGTGATCCTTTACAAGAGCATTTGGTACTTGTTGTGGAAAATAGGTTCTGAAATTTGGAGAGTTTAACCATTACACTAATGAGGAAATCGTCTTCCTATTCACAGAAGTCGACCTAGCGTAATGTTTTGGCGCCTTGTATTTATTAGGGGATATTAATCACCCCAATATGCGCTTATTTTTTACTGATGCTTACTGAGTGGATCCCTCTACGGAGGATAAATCAAAAAATTGTACTGTTCATAGTTATTTGCAATTCCCTACAAATTTACACAGATGGAAGGTACATGATCGTACCAATCTTGGTATACCAGCGTATCAAATGTGTTAAAAAGCTTAAAGATAGCTAGATGGTAAGCGGCCGAAGCGTTCTCTGAACCGTTGCGAAAAATTCTTAATGTGCTTAAATCCAACCGTCAAAGCTACTGATTTGACGCTATGCTGGGCCTTTGTTTCCAGTAAGCGACGAGCTTTCTGAAACCGCATTTCTTGTAAGTACTGATTGACTGTAAGGCCAGTTAACTTTTTGACTTTGCGAAATAACTGTGTTCGACTCATCAGCATCTCTCCAGCTATGAAGTCAGCTGTCAGGTTGAAATTCCCTAAGTGTTTTTCGAGGATGGTCTCCAGTGCCTCTAGCCAAGCTAAATCCTGGTTGGATCGCACGATATTCCCTTCCCTTATAAGTGGTTCTTCTTCGGTATTATTCTTTGATAATTTGGAGGGCTCCGGGCTCCGGCTTCGACGCAATAAATTATCTACTCTTGCCAACAGCTCCTCTTCCATAAAGGGCTTTACTAAGTAATCGTCGACGCCAATACGTAGGGCCTTCAATTTGTCTTGAAGATCAGTCCGTGCCGTTAGCATAATGAAAGGTAGACTACTGAATATGGAAGTCTCTCTCAACTTACTGAGCAGCTCAAAACCATCCATTAAAGGCATCATCAAATTACTAATCACCAAAGCGGGATAATGTTGTTTGGAAGCCTGTAAATAGCTTAAGGCTTCCTGTCCATTCTGTACTGTCTTGACCTGAAAGCTAGGACTCAGAATTTGACTCAAGTAAATGCGCAAGTCTGCATTATCCTCTACCACTAAAATTTCTCTACGCGCGACCTGTCCCTGTAAGGGTGCAACATGTTGCGCTGCTGGACTAGGGCCGGTCGAAACTTCAGTGTCCCAAATGGCATCGGCGGTACGTGTCACTACCTTTTTCGGTAATTGGACGAAAAAAGTACTTCCTGTACCCAGGATACTTTCAGCCCAAATCTCTCCGCCAAGTAGTTTCACATATTGGTAACTCATGGATAGGCCTATTCCTGTTCCTCCGGTCATGGCCGTAGCATTACTAGCTTGGTAATAACGATCGAAAACATGGGGGAGGTCTTTCGCATGAATACCTCTACCCGTATCATTGAATACCAACTTTAGCGCATTACCTATCTCTTCTACCTGAAGTTTAATGGTTCCGTTGGGAGGTGTAAATTTGAAAGCATTAGATAAGAGGTTATTGATCACTTTCGCCAATTTATTCTTATCAATGAGCAGGTATTCATTTTTATCTCCTTGATAATCAAATTCAAATTGAATTTCGCCTTCCTCTATCAGGTAGTCAAATCGGCTGATCAGGTGTTGCAAGAACAAGTATAAATTCACCGTCGATTCTTGTAACTCCATCTTCTCAGACTCTATTTTACTAAAGTCCAGTATCTCATTGACCAATTCATTGAGTTGTCCGCCGTTTTTGGCAGCCATAGAAAGTAGTTTTTCATCCTTTTTATCCAATGCGCCTCTTTTTAAGATGGAGTGGATAGGTCCAAGGATTAAACTCAATGGTGTACGTAATTCATGAGAGATATTGGTAAAAAAGCGAGACTTGAGTATATCCAGTTGTTGCAACTCTTCCGCTTGTTGCTCTATCTGCTTTTTTTGTACACTCAGTTTTCTTTTACTTTGACGCTGCCAATAAACACCATATATCGCCAACAAAAGGAACAAACCTCCAGTGAGTAATAAAAAAGACATCAGCCGTCTTTGGGCCTGACTCGCCTCCATCAGCTCTAGTTGCTGCTCGTAGGCCAGTTGACTTTCCTTTGTTTTTAATTGTGTTTCCCAAAAGGATAGCATCATCGCGTTCCGATCCATGTATTTCTCCTTCACATTATTGTAAGCCGCTTCCAAATGCTCCAATGCCGCTCGGTTGTTTCCGCGTACTCGTTCTACCGCATACAATTCCTGTTTGATATCTTCTCCCCGGAGCACACCCGATTGTATCCCGTCTTGTAAGATGTTATACGCTTTATCGGTTTGCTTGCTCAATAAATAAACCTCGAACAATTGAAAGTGCAAATGGTTAATGCTCGCTTTCTGGTCCAATTGAAGGGCCAACTCAAGGGCCTTTACAAACAATTGCTCTGCCTTTTCAAATTGGCCATGTGCACAGAGGAAAGCCCCTAGGTTTATTAATAGCTTTTCTTCGATCCTAATTTCTTTAAATTCATCTGCTAGGCTAAGGACCTCTTCTATCTTTTTGAAATAAATCGGACTTTGGGAAGCCTCCCCATAATTGGCCGCCATATACAACAACTCATTCATCAATACAGCTGTATCTCGAATTTCACGAGCAATAGCGACAGCTGCCTTATGAAAAGGAATAGCCTCGAGGGTTTCTCCAAAGAAAACGTCTCGATTGATTAACGCTAGAGAGCCGAGTGCACGGGCTTCTACGGCGGAGTTCTCTTCTTCTCGTGCCAAGGATAAGGCTTTCTCGGTTTGCTGGTAGGCCAGGGTATATTCTGCCATTCGATGATTGACCCTACCCGCCGCATAATACGCCCAAGCTAGTTCGGATTGATTGGATTCTGCCAATTCAATGGCTAACAAAGCATGTCCCTTTGCCTGTACATAATCACCTTGGTACTCTGCAGCCGTCAACGCAAGGTGACTTTCCACCAAAACTTGTGCAGCCGGTGATTCCAGTCGCGCATACTTGCCCAAACGAACCAATAGTCTTTGACTACAATCTAATTGCCCTTGCCGACGAAGCTCGACACTTTTTTGTATCCATGTTGAAATTCGAAAATTGGTGTTAGGTAGGTCATCGACCAAGTTCTGTATGGGGCACAACTGCTCGAGGAGAATGTCTTCGCCCAACTGTTGCATCACTCTTTCATACAAATCATCGAGGTAAACTTGGGAAAGGACAGAGGAATCATCACTTTGCAAAGGGAAAAAGGAGACTATGCTATCCTCCAACTGGGCAGATAACGAAAAGGGAAGTAGGTAGAATAATAGTATAACCGGGGGCTTCCACCTACTAGGTTTCGTCCATAGTTTTGCACGATCAAAGCTCAAAATCAAATCATGTTTATTCGTAGGTACTTTCCGTTCTATTTGGACCTTTACAAGTTTTCTATTTCTACAGTTCACAAAGTAGACTTTAACAAGTTGCTTTGTAGAGACAATTATAAGTCTTTGTTGCAGAGGAATATTTATTAAAAATATTAAAAATAACGGTAAGAAGATGAAATACAGGTCTTTATATTATCAGCTTTATGTCACAAACTTAGATTAGCTTCTTTTGGGTGAAGAAAATGGCTTGTCTTACCCATGACAAAGAAAAAAATGATACGCAGTAGAGGGTAACATTACCTACAGTGCGTATTAATCACAGTTTTTGTCTTGTCCATCATTCCGATCCACAAAATACCAACAGTCATTGTAAATAGAACAGTAACAAACCGTGTAACTAATGGGAAGTGCCCTTACTTTCTCAATATCCCCCGGAAACCTACTGATCTCAATAGCAAGTGTCTCCACTGTTTCATTCGGCGTCAGGATTTGATTATCAAAAGAGAGAAAAGAAGGGTTGAGTTTAACGGTATCGGGAAAGTAATCTTGTAAGGCTTGCTTTAATTCACTGTAATTAGATACCTCCTGTCCATTTACAGTAAGTTGCATATTTCGAATTCTACTGGGTCCAATTCCTTTATTTTCCAGTTGGTAGGCTACTGTTATTTGGTCTGCATATTCATAGTGTGTATAACCGTCTACATAAGGCCATACTGCAGTTCTTTCTTGAGAAACCATAATTTTTTGCTGGGCCTTCAAAATATTGGCCTCATAGATAGACACAAAAAGAGCCATCATACTCATTAGTAAGGCAGTAATGGATATGATATCAGAACGATCGATTCTTTTTTTTGTATCTGCCATAGGGTTAGTGGTATTGCACGGACAGACTAAGAGGTGTTATTTTTCTAACGCAGTATCGCGTAAGCGCTGCAAGAAAGGCGAGGCAAAAATAAAATCGCGGAGGATCTGATTTTCACTTTCCAGTACCTCATCTTTATTTCCTCTCCAGGCAATTTCGCCATGGTGTAGCAAAATGATATTATCTCCAATTTCCATGACAGAGTTCATATCATGCGTATTGATCACCGTTGTCATTTGCTTTTCTTCTGTAATACTGCGAATCAGTTCATCAATAACGATTGAAGTCTTAGGATCTAAGCCAGAGTTGGGCTCATCACAGAATAAATATTCGGGATCCAATACAATCGCACGGGCGATCCCTACCCTTTTTTGCATACCTCCACTTGTTTCAGAAGGATACTTGTCATTCACCCCCTCTAGGCTTACTCGTTCCAGACAATAGTTGACCCGGTCTAATTTCTCTTTTTTGGTCATATTGGTAAACATGTCCAAGGGAAAACGAATATTCTGCTCCACGGTCATCGAATCAAATAGGGCTGAGGCTTGAAAAAGCATGCCCACTTTCATGCGAATAGCACGTAAATCCTTTTTATTGAGATTTCCGAAATTCACATCGTCATACCATATATTACCAGAAGTAGGAGTTAATAGGCCCACCAGAAGCTTTAGCAAAACGGTCTTTCCTGCTCCACTTCGACCAATAATCAAGTTGGTTTTTCCATTCAAAAACTCTGTCGATATCCCCTTGAGAATTTCGGCGTCACCAAAAGATTTGAATACATTTTCCGTACGAATCATAAGCTCAACAAATTTGGCGTTCTGCCAACCAGCATCCCGCCTATACAAATCATGTACTTAAGTCAAAACAATAGCTATCAAATAATCAGACAAAAGGATAAGTATATCACTATATACTACCGCATTTGTACTGGCCTTTCCCAATTCAATACTTCCCCCTTTTACGTAATACCCTTGATAGCAAGATACGGAAGTCAAGATGAAGGCAAATACGATAGATTTGACAAACATCATGGTGATATTCCGTTGTTCAAAGAAAGAACGAACACCCAATACGTATTCTGCATCAGACATCAAACCTGCTGGTACAGATGCTAGATAACCACCGATGATACTAATAAAAGCCGCTAAAGCCACCAACATTGGAATAACAAAAAGGGCGGCAATAACCTTTGGCAGCACCAGATAAGCGGCTGTATTAACCCCCATGATCTCCATAGCGTCAATATGCTCCTTCTGGCGCATCCCACCTATCTCTGCAGCTATATTCGATCCTACTTTTCCAGCTAAAACTAGACAGGAAATCGTGGGTGCCAATTCAATGATCGTAGTATCCCGAACGATGTATCCAATGTAATATCGCGGTACAAACGAACCTTCCAGCTGGTAGGCAAATTGTACGGCTGTCACAGCCCCAATAAAGACCGCAATCAGTCCCACAACTGTCTCTTATACACATCTCCGAGCCCACGAGACCGAGGCTGATCTCGT
>CAJXUM010000358.1 GCA_913060855.1 uncultured Lewinella sp.
GATCAGCCTCGGTCTCGTGGGCTCGGAGATGTGTATAAGAGACAGGTTTAATAGCCTGAAAGGCACAGCCTTCGGGTATGACCAATATAGGAACGGTACTTTTCTCAATGAGTTGGGTTGTCACGCTGCCAAATAAATGGTCCCAGATATTGTGCTTCTTACGGGTGCCAATCACAATCAAGTCGGCTTCCATCGCTTCACTCGCTCGCAGAATTTCGGGAACAATTTCACCGAAATGGGTCTCACAGGCCAAGTTCTTGATGCGCGTCAGTGCCTCATCCTGATGATCAGGATAAGGGGTAGTGAAACGCTTTAAGTGCCGTTCTATCGCTGCTTTTTTGTCTTGTTTAAACTGCTCGATGAAAGAAGCGGAGAGGGTCTCCTCATATTGTGGAGGTGTAGCTACATGGAGCGCCTTTATATCGGTATGAAAGGGTAAACTTAGCCACTCTGCATATTCAAAGCCATAACGAGCGGCTGGAGAAAAATCTATAGGTATTAGGATCTTTTTCATCATGTCTGATTTTAATTTATTTCAAAATAAAATTACGAAAAGCCTATCCGGTACGGATTGATGAAAATCACTAGACCTTCTGATATCGATCACCTTAAAGCCACTGGAAATGCTGTTATTTTGAAAGTAGAAAGATTCAATTTCACACATTGAAAAACGATAGAGATGAAACGATTTCTGCTTTTAATAATAGGTTTCTTTTTAGTGAGTGCTTGTCAAACCAAGGACTTGCAAAAGGACATGATCCAATTTGATAAAGCATATATCCCCTTGCTTTATCACGTCTATCATCATAATGCACCTGCCGCGAAGCAAGCTGTTTTCAGTTTAGCATTCGAATGGCAAAAATTTAATCAAAACTACAAAGGACATGTCCAGGGTAGCTTAGATTGGACCGAAACATTTCGCATGGTGGATGGTTGGTTGCAAGATGCCTTTACAGCCGTAGACGCGAATCAGTGGGACTTGGCTTTGGTACAACTTGATCATGTAAGATTCGAATGGATGGAACTAAGGATGCGTCATCGTATACCTTATTATCTAGATAATATTTGGGAATTTCAGATGGCCTACGATATGGTCATTGAGGTAGCCAGAGATCCTTACCTCTGCCTCTTAGAGTGGCAGGAGTTTGAAGCATTGGTAACTGATTTAAATAACTTATGGTATCCTGTCGAGAAGGAAATGCCGGCGGTTGCGATATGGGGTTGGGATCAGGCTACTTTTGAAAACTTTGAAGCCGATAGGCATGTTATTGCTCAATGCCTAGCTGATTTTACAGCAAGTGTGGAATGTGCTGATCGAGAAAACCTAGCGCTGGATTGTGAAGATATTAATCCTGCTTTGTGGCGAATAATAGCTCGATTTGGGGAGCTGGGTACCGGAGCAGAAAGATTTGTAAACATTCAATAATCATACATTATGAATCCTAGTAATCCTATTTCTACCATTATGAGTACGGAACTTATCACCGTTAAACCAACGGATAAGTTGACGGCAATAGAAGAGAAATTCAAAACTTACCCGATTCATCATTTACCGGTCGTGACGGAAGATTATTCTATTGTGGGGATTATCAGTAAGATCGATATGCTGCACATCGCTCGTATAATCGAACAAGACGCAAGTGGGACCACTTATATCGAGAAAGTATACCAAAGTTGGACAGCGGAAAGAATCATGACTCCTAGGCCCCTTCTCTTGGATCCTGATGATACGATCGGGCTAGTAGCAGATATCTTCTTACAAAATAAATTTCATGCCATTCCAGTCGTAGATGATAAAAAATTAGTAGGTATTGTAACCAGTCATGATTTACTACGATACGCCTACGAAAAAATCACCTTCCCTGAATTAGAAGAATAGATTATCCCTTTGGAATTAGCTCTTAAATTCAATCCTATGTTAGCCAATAATTCGCTATCAACCATTATGACCGAGGACGTCATTTATGTTTTACCTAATGACACACTCGATAAAGTGCAGGATATTTTCAATCGGAATAATATCCATCATATACCTGTCGTCAATGCGAAGAGAGAAGTAATAGGCATAATTAGTAAGTCTGATTATTTATTACTGTGCGATCATTTGACGCTTTTTCGGAAAGAATTGAACCAGCAAAATAACTTGCGGTTTTTCCAATCATTATTGGTAGAAGAAGTGATGACTAAGCAGGTAGCTAAACTCAGGAAGGAGGACACGATCCACTTAGCTGCGGCTTATTTTCGAGAAAATCTCTTCCATGCGATACCCATTATCGATGAGTACAATAAATTGGTAGGAATCGTGAGTACGCATGATTTACTGAACTATGCTTTTCGGGATCCTGTGTTGTCAATCGAGTAAGGAGCGCACTCAGCTTACCTTGAAGTTTTTACAAAGCGCTTCTAATTGCTTTTCATTCCCTAAAACAATGAAGCTCGTACCTGCACTAAAAATAGTATCAGGAGATGGGTTGACCGAATATTTACCTATCGCATTCTTAAACCCTATAATATTGGAACCCGTTAATTCCCGAATCCTCAGTTCCCTAATGGATTTGTTTTTTAGCTTATTGGGCAAATCTTTATAGGCGATTTCCTCAAATCCAATGTCTGATTCATATTCGTTGGTAATAAAAGAAAAGAAGTCGACAGCACCGGGTTTGCTGACTAATGTAGCCATATAGAAACCGCCAATTTGTTCGGGCATGATGATGTGATCGGCGCCCGCCATACGGAGCTTACTTTCTGTTTTGGGACTCAGCGATCGACTGATAATATTCAGTTTAGGATTGAGTTGTCGGGCAGATAGAACGGTAAATACATTCTCTGTATCATCGCCAAGGGCACAGATGAGTGCTTTGGCTTTTTCGATACCGGCCAACAAGAGAATATCATCATGCGTAGTATCTCCTTCCACATAGAGAAGTTTATCCTCCCGTTCTTGAATCTCCGCAATTTTCTTTTCGTCTCTTTCGATTACAATGAAGTCAATATCGTGGTGAAGGAAGTTCGCCACCACTTCTTTGCCGTACTTGCCATATCCACAAAGAATGATATGATCTTTCATTTTACTGATTTGCTGTTCGATAAAACTATTATGCATTTTTCGGAAAAATTCGCCATGTGCCACGTAGCTGGTAAAGGCAGATAAAGCGTAGGCAAAGATACCTAGATTAATAATAATGTAGAGAGCAGTGAATAATTGGCCATTAGAACTTAGCGGTTTTACCTCGGTATAACCTACCGTGGCAATGGTGATGGCGGTCATGTAGAAGGCCTCTAAAAAGGAATAACCTTCGATATTCATAAAACCGACAATACCTATCACAAAAGATAGAAGCACCAAGGAGGCTGCTACTCGTAGACTAAGGTAGGAATTGGTTAAAGTGTACCAATTGAAAAACTTATTTTGCCAAATTCGCTTCATCGGTGTCAAGATAACTTTTTCCGTTTATACCTGGTAAGCCTCAACTTATACTTTTGCCGGGCAAGAGTCATCTAGTAATCGATACTCAAAACAGGGAGATTAGAATGATTGACCAGTGCTTCTACATTGCTCCCCGCAAACATTCTTTTCATGGGATGTCGCTGATGATTGGAAATACAGACCAGCTGGGCGCCGATTTCTTCAGATAAGGCTCGAACACCTTGATCGATGGTATAGGCACTGAAATAGTGAGTCTTGCATTCGAAGGGCTTCGCTAGGACCTTCCATTCTTCCAATATTTCCTTGGTGTGAACGTATGGCAAACCGAAGAAGGGATCATTGTTAATATATACGATATGAATTTCAGGTAAGAAGTGCTTCACGAAGTCTTTAAAGCGGGCAAAGGCTTCTTTCTCATCCTGGTTGAGGTTAGTGGCGAATACCACTTTTTCAAAGTTTAGGTTAGCTAACTTATCCTTGATGACCAAGACTGGTAAGTGCACCTTTCGAACGACTTTCTGGGTGTTGGAACCAATCAGGTATTCGTTTCTTCCACTCGCACCATGTGATCCCATCACAATTAGATCAATTCCAACTTGCTCCGTATAAGCCGCTATTTCTGCTGGGAGTTTACCGATACTAATTTTGGTGGAAAAAGACAAATTGGGATGTTCCTTTACGGTGCTAGCGAGCAGCGTCTCTGCATTCTTTATAGCCTTTGCTCTTTCTTGTTGAGCATTGGGATCCTTTTTTTGCCAGGACTTCTGAGCAGGAAGGCAATGTAAAAGATGGACTTGTGTATCGAATCTTTCAGCAAGCTGGATACCAGCATCTAAAGCAAAATCTGCACAAGCTGAGAAATCCGTTGGAATTAGTATGTTTTTCATGTCTTCGAGTATTAGATAGTGGATGTCAAAAATTGTAAGCACCTATTAGACTTAAATAATTGACTTTTAGCAAAAGTACTACAATATATGTTTTATGAAACAGGGTCCTATCAAAAAATGATATGACCCTGTACAACTCCTAAAAAACTTGGCTATGAATAATAAACTTGTCAGAGAATAAGCAAAATTCAATCAATTAGCATCAGTCATGGCTCTCATACCTCTATTGTTTTGTTCCGTCAACGTCCATTCATCAGTGGTCGTAGTCTGGAGCCAGATATCACCTGACTTGCGGAAAACTTGCACATTGAGGCCATATTGCTCAAAAAACATTTGTTCGAGGGTCTTAACCTTGAGATGACCGTTAATACTTAGGTCACCTGCGCTATGTATTCGTCTAACTGTGCCTATTTGAGCACTAGCAGGTAATAATTCTTGGCTGGCGGATCCGCTGCCTACTTGATGTGGCGTACTATAAAACTCCAACTTCAGCGCAGGAAACTTCTCTTGAAATTCCGACTGAATATCTGCTAGTTTTTTTTCATCCGTGATAATCATAAGTATTTTCTTTGTGGTTCTCTGACCATATTGTGTCATCGGTTCAGGAAAAAGTCTCGCTTCCTCTCGGCGCAATTCTTTCCCCCAAAAACACCGACCAAAAAAATGATCAAAGAAGGTTTTTGTTGAAGTGCTATTTGACAACCAATGTGGCGAGCGTCTCATTTTGGGTCAATATGCGTTCTGTTACACTACCCATCAAGAGGCGTTCGAGGGTAGAATGCCCTTTAGCACCCATTACGATTAAGTCAAATTCTTCTTGTTTGGCATACTGAAGGATATAGTGAGCCAATCCAGGTCTCTTACGTTCCACCAGTACGGTAGGAATGTCATGTTGGTCCTTAGGTGCATAAGCACTCAAGAAGTTTTGGAAGGCTTCTTTTCTGCTTTCGACGACCCATTGCCTGAATTGTTCAGGATTTCTTCCTACATCATAAGAGCTAAAGTTGGGTAAATCGTACACATTGAGACATACGATTTGGGCCTTTTCCTTCATTTGTTGTTGCAGGGCTAAAGCCGTTTGGAAAGCCTTCACAGAGTTGGGCGAGAAATCGATCGGGACTAAGATCTTGGAGATCTTGTTGGGCGCTCCTTCCGGAACGACCAGTGCATTCCCCTTCACTTGTCGCGCTAGGTTTTTGGCCATAATTCCGTGTTCCTGTGGCTTTGCCTTTTGCCCAATAATGACGAGGTCTGCTTCTTGCTCTTCTACGACTTCCAATAACTCTTTCAGCGGATGCCCTTCTCTTGCTTCGTAAGTAGGTATTAGCTGCTGACCTTGAAAATGAAGATTGATTTTTTTGTCCAAATTTTGCAGAATACTAGCTTTGATATCATACCTACTCGCTAGATCTTCATAAAAGGACTCCAGTAATTGTGGAGCGGGGACGACATGTACAAAATGAGCTGCCGCAGTGGGAATATTATGTGTGATATACTGACTGTAAGCCAATATCTTTTCGTCTGTTTGACCAAACTCTAAGCCAATCACTGCCTGTTTTATGGTCAAGGCTCCAATCTCTGAAGGTGATTTTATTGCTACGGTATCTTTCATGATTTGGTCGCTTTTGTGAATTATTAATTACCTCAAATGTATAGGAGAATCCCTAGAACCATAATGACCTTTATCAATGCTATAAATGACTTTAATCAGGGTGAGAAAGCATTTGAGGGCTTACATTTGAATAGCGTAAAAACTATTTCTCTATCATAATAAATGGCCTTATGTTTTATCCTAACGAAATGATCGCCCCACGAAAGACAAGCCCTCCTAAGCGAAGATTAATACCGAAAAAAGGAGCCATATTATTGGATGTGCGAAGCCTGCCAGAATATGCAGAGGGACATGCCCAAGATGCCATATTGATACCCATTGAAGACCTAGGTTTTTTCAAAGAGGTAATTAAAGGATGGAGACGACCGATTATGACCTGCTCTAGTCATGGGGTAAGAAGTAAAAAAGCGGTAGCTCGCTTGAGGAAAGCAGGTATTCCTGCCTTTGATGGTGGACAATGGGAGTCTTGGAAATAGAAATTTAATGTTAAGACTTCAGCAATTTTCCCAGCCACACCTGTGGAAACTTGAGAAGTGTTGTGGTCGATAGTTCAACTAATGGCCAATATTTACCTCCCAAAAAATGGATGCACTGAATAGCAGAGATTTGGGTTTTCCAAATCTCTGCTATTTAAATATATGTTGGCTACAAGCTCATGCTTGTATGCCGGTTTTGGGTGCGAGCTCCAGCTCGCTGTAAGT
>CAJXUM010000359.1 GCA_913060855.1 uncultured Lewinella sp.
GAGATCAGCCTCGGTCTCGTGGGCTCGGAGATGTGTATAAGAGACAGGTATCGCCCTTTATCTCGGAAAAATATGAAAAGGCACTTCATACCGGTACTGAATTTACCCCCTCAACACCTGGCAATTATTATGTTGCTGCAAAAAATAAACTCACGAATGCAGAAAGTAAAAATCGGATCAGTTTTGCTGTTGCTGATGCTTCGAAAACGTATGATAATGAAGCAGTAAATCCTTCATCTCTTAGTAAAGAAAGGATCAAACTGTGGTTTGACTCAAATGATTTGGATGGAGATGGAAAGGAAGATCTCGTATTACCAGCAAGGGGGCCTTTGCGGCAATGGAAAGAAAAAACAAGGCAAAACCCCGGAAAACTATTTGCAAAATATGAACCCAATCGATTAAATGGAAAAGGTGTTTGTGCATTTGATAATGTATGGGTTTCTGACCTTGGTAAAAAAGTCAGCGATTTTCAGACTATCATCATGGTGTACAAAGAAAGTGATATGACATTTGCGGGCACAGGTCCGTTTAGGGATCTGAACAAGTATTTAGGGAAAAGCAGTAATACGGGGACCAGCATTTTTGATCGAGAAACCATCGATGATAAAACGACAAATGGCAAAGTTTATCTTAATGGTAAGCAAGTGGATCCATTTACTACTGCCAATCCAATGGACTATTGCATCCTGACCATCGAGTTTGCTTCTGTAATCAAGGATTCTTTCTCAAGATTCGAAGGGCTGTGGCAAGGAGAGATTGCTGAAATGATCTTTATTGAGGATACGCTTTCAGAATCGGAAAGAAAAGGGGTAGAGAAATACCTTCATGAAAAATGGTTTACAGCCGTGTCTACAGAAAAATAAACGCAAGAATAAAGATGCTAGAAAAGATGGTCAAGTACAAGTTGTTGTTCATACTTTTAATCACGGGAGTTTCGTGCCATTTCCTTGCTGAAAAGGCCCCCACTCCGCCCAATGTTATTTTAATCTATGCCGATGACCTTGGCATAGGAATGCTCGGTTGTTATGGGCAAAAAATAGTTACTACTCCTCATATTGATCAATTGGCATCAGAGGGGATTCGATTCACCAATTATTATGGCAGTACATTTTGTGCGCCCGCCAGGTACTCTTTGGCAACAGGCATGCACGATGGACGGATCAACGGATGGGGCCATTCCAACGCAGGCCTAATCGTCCGACGGGATGATGGAAGAATTTCTGAGGAAGAATACCAGGAGCAGTTTGCAAAACTCAAAGCCAATGCCCGCCCAATACAGGAGCAGGAAGTGTTTTTGGGGCAGGTGGCCCAAGGAGCCGGTTACCAGACCGCACAATTTGGTAAGCTGGATAGTGGGTTTCTTACCTGGGACGAACGGGTTAAACGCTTTGGCTGGGATCATCACGAGGGATATTATGACCATATACGTGCGCATGGTTTTTATCCGCCCTATTTGTGGGTGAATGGGGAAAAGAGACCGCTAGAAGGAAATCCTCATGCCAATGCCGGTAAAATGTCGGAGAAGGGGGATGAAGCTGTTGGTTCCGGGGGAAAAACCTATTCACAAGAAGTCTTCATACAAGATGTCTTGAAGTATATCCGGAAACATAAAGACGAACGTTTTTTCCTCTATCACCCGACACAACTACCTCATGGTCCGGTAGCCATTCCTACATTACACCCCGATTTTGCTGATCACCCAACAATGACCCTGGCCGAAAAAAAGTATGCTTCCATGATGAAGATGCTTGATGATCATGTTGGGTTGATCATGAAGGAACTGAAGGATTTGGGACTGGATGAAAACACAGTGGTTATGTTTACTTCCGACAATGGTCATGAGATGTACTATGGGGCCAAATCAAGTTATCGGCAGGAATTTAATGCTAAAGGTGAGAAAACCAACCTAAGTAGTAATAAATGGAGGACGAGCGAGTCCGGCGACATTTTCAATGGAGCAGGGGGCAGGGCCGGTCTGAAACGCAGTGGCTACCAGGGAGGCGTTCAACTTCCCATGATCATACGCTGGCCGGGTAAAATTAAGCCCGGTACAACGACTGACCTGCTTTCGGCACAATATGATATTCTACCAACGGTTGCGGAACTAACAGCTGGGCAAACACCTGCTGGCAAGGATGGAATCTCATTTGTTCCCACGCTCCTCGATCAAACTCAATTACTTAAGCATGAATATGTTGTTATTAATAACGGTTTCCGGCAAGCGCATTTGTCCCGTTCCTGCCTGATCACTGCTGAGGGTTGGAAGTTGGTTGAAATCGATCGTGACCAGGATGCATTCCAGTTCTACCGCCTCCCTGAGGATAATGAAGAACGGATCAATCTAGCCGATAAACATCCGGAAAAGGTGGCTGAACTTACAAAGGTTTTGCTAGGTGAACTCGATTCGGAGCGGCCTGATTTAGGGGGGGTAGCAGATATGCCGAAGTAGTTTTTTATTATAAGGAAGTGGTTCTGAAATCTTATTGGGAATAGCTCCAATCAAGCGCTAACGCGAAAATCGAGAGACCTGAAATAAACCATCAAGTCTCTCGATCTTCGCCTTAAACAACTTCACTTACTGCCCCCTACCCTTTCTACTTTTGCTGCTACTGCTGGAGCTTCTAGTTCTGCTGCTACTAGAAGTCGAGCTCTTTTTTGATTTTGAAGAAGAAGCGGAGCTTCGCACTCTGCTACTGCTCCCCGAAGGTTTACGGGCTTTACTTGCAGAAGGAGTAGTGGCCCTGCTGCGAGAAGAGGACTGGCTACGAGAAGCCTTGCTTCGGGATTCCTGACGCACCTGTGGAGACGCACTTCTATTGGCGCTCCGCGAACGACTTGCCCCACTACTAGAAGGTCTCTTGCTTTGTGGGCTAGCACTCCTACTTCGTTCCTGACTAGAAGAGCGAGCGGGTCTCCTGCTTTGTGGGCTGGTGGCACTCCTGCTTCGTTCTGGACTAGCGGAACGCGAGGGTCTCTGTACATCCGCTGATCTTTGCTTTGGCGCACTAGAGCGGGAAGTCCGAGATGGTGTTTCAAAACTACGGCTTCTCTGATTGGATGATGCGGCGCTTCTATTTTGATCACTTTTTCCAGGTCTGGCCGATGCTTCACTTCGTTTTCTACTGTTGGATGAGGCGGCTTGCCGCTGTGTAGTCGAACGATTCCTTGAATTTTGGGCTACCTCATTTCTGCTGCGAGCGGCATTAGCATTCCTATTTCTAGGCTGACTAGGCTGTGTCCGATAGATGGGCGCTCTTCCCTGTCTAACTCGAACCGTATTACTACGCTGCAGTACCGTCGGGCAATAGGAGCGATAGGGGCGGTAGAAGTCACGTACCCGGACCAGTCTATGCCTTCTTACGATATGGAAACGAGTAGAATAGACCACAAGGCGAGGGCGGAAAATATTCCAGCTAATATGTATTCTGGGTCCCCACCAAGTGGGATAGTTTTGCCAGCGATAGGGCGAAGCATAGACCCGGTATTGTCGGTCTAAAATGTATTGAACGGGTCTCCAATAATAGACATTAACGAAATCACCGTATTCAGCATGATAGCCTCTTCTATAATCGGCATAGTCGGCGACGGGCTCCACGACCACTTCCTCACCATAAAGGTCTTCATCTCCGATAATCTGCAGAATCGCCTCCCCTCTTCGAAGCACCTCGATCTCGATCACAGCTACATCTTGCACTTCATATCGGTCCACCAATGCCTGTAAGATAATCGCATGGAAATTCCCTTGCTGCCGGTGCTCGACACGTACGTAATCGATCTCACCGTCATAGTTTAAATCCAGGTTATTGGCCCAATGTTTTTCCGAATTCAGCTTCCTTTCAAAAGCCTTTATGCTGGAGGATTCTTTAAACAAGTCAAGTGCCCCTTGGAGACTGAAGAAGTCTCCGTCATAACCTGATCTCTCGTTATTGTATTGAGCGTAACTTGTGAGAAATAGAAAAGATAATAGCGAACTAACAATTAATTTTTTCATCGTCTGCGTTTTCATATGTAGAATTGATTTACTCTAAAGAACAACTTTTTACGCCTAGCCGTTCCAATCATTCATCTACTTTAAACCCAGCTTAACCTAGGTTAAGGTATTCATAAAAAGCAAGTAAATACGCTGATAATCAGACAGATGCGACACATCCAGCTCTTATTCCTACAACTAGGGAAGATTTTGATGTTAAGACCGAATGGGCGCCCTTTTGGTCTTTTAATGATGATTGTTAGGGAAATGTCAAGGGAAAGACAAGCGGGTTGTTGGTCATTCCTGTGAAAGAGAGGGGGAGAAAGTGGGGAAATCAAAGGTCGTACTTGGTTGTAGTCCTCATTTCTTTGGACCATCGCTGCTACTGTTTCGGCGGTCGATAGTCCATAGCAAGCCTAATTACCAGCAACGAATTCGTCTAAACCATTCATCTAATAACTAGCTCAGCAATAGTCGCACCTGGCTGGCAGTGCGATAGCTTGACAGCGTCCTACCTTCAATGGATGCTCACTCCTACAAGAATATCAATGTGCTACCGGATGACTGGAAAAAGTCGCAGTTCTACCTTCATCGGATGCCTCTTTTTTTTGCCCACCGATGAGCACCTACTCTTCAAAGGCAAAGGTATCTCAGGGTTTAAAACAGCTTTCAGCATAATAATTGCACGGCTGGAGCAGTTATCTAATTGATCATTTTAAACATACATCCCGCCGATTATTTTCCCATTAAAAAACATATTTCATGAAATTGCAGCCGTTCATCCTATGGGTTTGTGTATTGCTCATGTGCAACACTCTTTTTAGCCAGCAAACACCGAAAAGTGCTTCTCCTGACACCATTGTCCAAAATTTCCACCGAGTCGATCAGGTTCAGCCTACTCAAAAAGAAGCGCTGGTCCGATTCAAGGTGATGGACTTTAGAAAGCAGCCGCTTGCAGATATTCAACTCTTGGTACATCACAAACGGAGCAACCGCCATTGGCAGGGGACCACCGATGAATATGGCGAAGCGTTTTTCTTGCTGCCCAATAACTTGGAGTATGCCACCCATGTAGATCAGGAAGTTGATTATCGGAAATTCAGCATCCCCAAGAAAGCCAAGCATACGCAATCCATCCGAGTAGTGTTGATGTCCACAAGGATCAAGGAAGTCGAAAAAAATGACACTATCTATCAATACCTCACCCAGGGTCAGATGCCTACAAAATCTCGGGTTTTAGTTAATATTCAAATGGCGGACCTGGACAATCATCCCCTTTCCAAGGAGGAATTATACTTCGTTAGTAAAAAGACCCAAAAGGTCTATCTGGCGCTTACCAATTCCAAAGGAAGTACGCAACTGATGCTCCCCAAAGGTGACACTTATTGTGTACAGACCTATGGTTTTCAAGACATTACCTGTAAGACTTACGAGGATACCCCTCATAGCCGGACCAGTGGTTTTGTGTTAAATACTATTAGTACGGAAGAATTCAAACAACGGGAAAAAGAACGGGCGAGACTTTTGGCTATGCGGGATTCGATACGCCACGAACAGCGCTTGAGGGACTCTACGCGGCTGGCAGAAATGGAGGGTCACAATTTCTATTTACAGCATTTTTACGCTAAAAGGGACTTTGATAAAATAAAAACTAATGTGGAAAAGGTTGCCTTCAAAGACCAAGAAGCTATTGCTAAAAATCCGGCGTATTATGCTGCAAACAATCAGGAAATCAAAGCTATGCTTTACAGAAATAAGGATCAATGGGCTGCAAAAAGAATTATAGCAAATATTGATTGCAGTATGTATCAGTATCTTGATGAACTAATGGTTTGGAACTATTCTGACGAGCACGAGCAAAGTAACAACACCTATTGGCTTTTCAATGGATTCCAAAATAACTCCAAACCAAGCGGTTCGGGTAATGATCGTAGAGGAATATTCCATGTTCCCAATAACGATGTTGAAGGGTTTTGTAATACTGTCGATAAAATCGTGAACTTCAGCTGCGGCGGCAGTCGGCTGGAAAATGTAGTAGAAGCTTTGATCTTAGGGGCAAAAGACAAATCACCAGAAGAAGAACTCCTTTTCATCGCGGACAATTACAGCGATGTCAGCGACTTGAATAAACTCAAGGAACTCCATGTTCCGGTAAGGGTTTTATTGACCGCCTCTGAGTATGGTATCAATGAGCATTATCTGGAAATCGCTTATCGTACTGGTGGCTCTATTCATACCATTCATGAAGATATCCCGTCCAAAAATTTACAAACGCTTAAAGATGGTCAACAACTCCATGTTGGGAAGTATGTTTATCAGTTTTTCAAAGGCCGATTTATGAAGGTGGGATAAGTTATTAAAAAGTGTTTTTCCTTTTTTTGCTTACAGCGATTCAAAGACAAACAAGCACTAAATTTATCCTTATCTTCACCTTATGAAAAACATGTCCATCCTTCTTGTGGTGCTCTTCCTTTGTCCCCAGCTCAACGCACAGTACTATCCTTCCAAACTTAACTGGGAGGTTAAAAATGCAACGGAAACTGGCTTCGACGCCGATCGACTCACTACTGCCGTCGATTTTGCGGAAGCCAATGAGTATAGTGGCTGTCTCTTATACACATCTGACGCTGCCGACGAAGAGGATAGTG
>CAJXUM010000360.1 GCA_913060855.1 uncultured Lewinella sp.
CCTCTTCGTCGGCAGCGTCAGATGTGTATAAGAGACAGTCTCTATACCTACTCAAATTCTTTGTCCTCTATAATTCAATTCCTTAATTCTCTCCATCATCTTTTATTTTTGCGTTAACTTTATTGAAGTTGTTTAAATGTAGTAGCTGGCTAATTCTTAGCGCATATTTGGCAACATTAAAATAAGGAATCTATGATGACTGGATATCAATTAAAAGAAGCCTTCTATAGGAACTTACACCTCCCTATGTTCCTACTTATTTTACTTTGCTCCTGTAATAAATCGGATGATGAACCCATACCAGAGCCGATCTCAACAGAAAGTAAGTTGCAAGCCATTATTGATGAAAAAGTAGGGGATGATAAATTAGTAGGCGTATCTGTTAGTATAAGAATTGATGGAGAGGAAAAGTGGAAATTGGTAGGTGGACTTTCTCGCTTGAATGAACCGATAACAGACAATATGCTCTTTGGCATTGCAAGTATTACTAAAACAATGGTAGCTGCCGCTATACTTAAATTGGAAGAAGAAGACAAACTCGATCTCGATGATACGATAGGCGATTGGCTCGATCTCAATTCGCCAAATGTGGCTGAAGGAATTTCCATACGGCAGTTACTGAAGCATTTTAGTGGATTACGGAATTACTTTGCAGGTGAAAACCTCTGGCCAACGCTTGAAGGGGATTTGAATAATCCCATTTCCCCTGTTGATTTGGTAAACTTTATTGGAGAGCCTATTTTTGAACCCGGGGAGAGGTACGAATATTCCAACTCTAACTACCTGATATTAGGCCTAATTATTGAGGCGGTTAGCGGACAATCGGTAGGCTTAAATTTCCGTAATTCGTTATGGGCTCCTTTCCAAATCAACAACATCTATTTCGGCGATGACGAGATATTGCCAGCACCCATTGCCGCGGCTTGGCGGGATCGGAACGGAGATGGTACCCTATCAGATATATCAGGAGAATATGGCCCCGCCTATCATAGTGTTTTCTGGACGGCTGCTGATGTGTTTTCAACAGCATCAGATCTTTCTCTTTGGGCTCATCATTTATATGAAGGCGATGTATTGACCCCACTTAATAAATTTAAAATGAAATCTTTCACGGTTATCGATGACCCTATTTTCACAGGCTATGGCTTGGGAATAAGGCGGTTTCAAATAGCGGGTCGGACTTTGATCGGACATACGGGAGGAATGCGAGGCTATGGCTCTTATATGGTATATGATCCTTTGAAGAAAATAACGATAGTTGTACTAAACAATCAAAGTCGGTCGGAAGATGGCCCGATTCTTCGACATCAATTAGTGCAAGAGCTACTCCTCGAACTACTAAAACTGTAGGAGAAATCTGTGTAACTACTCAATAAGTAAATCCTTTAAATTGACCAGAAATGGATTCATTATTCTCCTTTTTCGACTTGGTCTAAAAAGTAGTCTTTTTTAATCCCCAAACGGAACAAGAAATACAACAATAGCCCCGTCGGCCCAAACATAAAAGAAAGAAGTAAACAAGGAATGAGCAAAAATCGATTGATTCCATGCTTCGCGGCATCATTGACAATAAACCAACCGACCATTAGGTCAAAAGCCAGATAGTGTATCCAGCCCATGACTACCGCTGATGGATCTGTGAAAAGCTGCATTACGCCTTCTATGCTACCAAAACTATCAAAATCAAGCGCCTCGATCCCTTCTACCAATAAAACGACATAGGTAATAGCCAAGAGGGTCACGATTATGCCTACGGCGATACGCCCGGTCCATTTCCAGAAGGGAGCAACCATGAGTAATAGCCAAGCTGGTAAGACAATGGTGTTAGCGATTTGAAAGAGTTGATCTGGTGTCATTGGGTTTTGTTTTGGTGTCTAGTTCAAAGTATGAGGCGCCGCTTAAAGCTACGCCCGGGCTCCACTCCTGAAGATGGCGCCCGAGCGCAAGGCTGGTGAAGGCTTACGCTTTATAATCCACCTCCCGATACGCCTTAATCACCGCCAACTCCCCTTCCTTACCTTTGGAAAAGTTTCGATGCTCCATGCCATAAATACCCTCGAAGCCTTTTTCGTGGATGTATTTAAAGACGTTCTTATAATTGATTTCTCCAGTAGTGGGTTCTTTTCTGCCCGGGTTGTCACCGATTTGGAAGTAGCCGATTTCTTCCCAGGATGCTTCCATATTGGGAATAAGATTTCCTTCTTGAATTTGCTGGTGATAAATATCAAACAGGATCTTGCAGGCGGGGCTATTGACGGCTTTACAAACCATATAAGCTTGCGAGATCTTGGTCAGGAATAGACCAGGGTGATTGAAGAAATTCAACGGTTCTAATACCATCACGAGGTTGTGGGGTTCTAGTATAGCAGAAGCTCGTTTCAGCGCTTCGATGACATTTACCGTTTGATAGTCCACTTCCTGTCGCAAGTCAAGATAACCAGGAAGAACAGTCATCCAGGTGGCGTTGGCTCGCTTGGCGGCATCAACGGAGGCTTTAATCCCTTTCAAAAACTCTTCTCGAATGGATTCATCATTCATCACCAAACTCGGCTTCTTGCCTTCTACTCGTCCGCCTACAAAGACCCCCATGTCCATATTGAGTTGAGCTAATTTTGCACCAATCTTCTCTTGCATGGCAGGCTCTCGGCGCTTTAAGTAATTATCCTCAAAGGCGGTGAAGCCCTGGTCTGCCATGAACTGGATTTCATCCAAGGGATCGTCTCCGGCATGTTCTTTAAACATACCCGTATGTGGCGCAAATTTCAAAGTAAACTTGGGTTCCCCTTTAATGTTTTCTGTTGTTTTACCTTCCAGGGAGGAGAGGCTAGCAGGTATAGCCGCAGAAGCCGCCAAGCTGGATTTAACAAAGGTTCTTCTTTTCATGTTGGTACTCGTTTTGTTTTGAAAATGTTTTCCAAGTGAAAAAATAAGTCTATCCTAGCAGTATTCTATACTCCTAGCACATTAATTTTATTCCCGTTCCAAAAAAGTGAGCTGGAATCTTATGAGAGAAGGCGTTTCAAATCCCAAACCATTGCCATATTTTCACTAACTTTGAAATGTCGAGTAAGCACTCAAAAACATTTAATACCAACATAATGAAGAAACGAAAAAAACCAACTTCAGCGTCCTCTCGTAGGACTTTTATTAAGCAAGGGGCAATTGCTTCTTCCATATTCATTGTACCCCGGCACGTCCTGGGGGGCGTAGGCTTTACGGCGCCCAGTGATCAGCTCAATATAGCTGCTATTGGGGCAGGTGGAAAAGGGCGGAGTGACATTCGCAATGCTTCTGTCGGAGGTAGAGAGCGCGTAGTCGCACTTTGCGATGTGGACTTTTCTGGCTCTGCCAAGGCTTCTGTAGAGGCATTTCCCAAGGCAAAACTCTACCATGATTATCGAGAGATGCTCGATAAAGAAAAAGATATCGATGCGGTTACCATTTCCACGCCCGATCATGTGCATGGGCCCGCCGCTGCTTTTGCCATGAAGCGAGGAATCCATGTGTATGTTCAGAAACCGATGACCCACAATATTCGTGAGGCAAGGATGCTCACCGAGATGGCTAGAGAAAAGAAGATTGTTACCCAAATGGGGAACCAGGGCGGATCGAACCCGCTATTGAAGATGGTGCAAAAATGGGTAGATAGCGGTAAATTGGGCAAAATATCCAAAGTACAAGTATGGACCAACCGTCCCGTATGGCCACAAGGTTTTGCCATGCAAGAACCCAATGAAAGTGAAAAACCAGCCGATTTGAAATGGGACCTTTGGCTCGGGCCAGCTAAATCTATGCCTTATACCCCTAATCTTCACCCTTTCAGTTGGAGAGGTTGGTGGGACTATGGTACGGGGGCGCTCGGCGATGTAGGATGTCATTTGATCGATATTCCTTTCCGTACTTTAGGGCTCAAATACCCAACAGATGCGGAATGTAGCGTAGGAGCTGTTTATTCCAAAATGTGGAACCCTGATTATCATCCTGAAGGTTGCCCCGCGTCTTCTTTCATCACGCTGCATTTTGCGGCTACCAAGAAGAGTAAATCTCCTATCGAAATGACTTGGAGTGATGGTGGCATTCGACCTTCCCATCCAGATATTATTCCTGCCGACCACGATATTGGAGGGAAAGACAGTAAAAATGGCGTCTTGATCATCGGTAAAAAAGGTATCATTTCCACCAATATTAACGACAGTTCTCCTTTGATGCCTAAACTATACCTCAAAAATGGGAAAACTGAATTCGGTCCAGAAGTAGAAGAAAGTGAGGAGCCAGAATATGGCCACCATCGCAAATGGATAGATGCATGCAAAGCTGGTTTCAATAGTAAAGAACACCAGGAATTAACCTCTTCTTTTGATTATGCGGGTCCTATGACGGAAACCGTATTGATGGGTAACCTAGCCATTCGCAGTTATATGTTACGCAAAGAGAACAGCCAGGGTAAAATGGATTTCTTTGCCCGTAAAAAGCTCTTATGGGATGGCGAAAACATGAGAATTACCAACCTGGAAGAAGCTAATCAGTTTGTTGGAAGACAATATAGAAAAGGCTGGGAATTGTAGCAGGAGTAGCTGGGATTACATCCTCTTACTTCGCATATTGATTTTTTTGGTACGAGGCTAAAATTAGGCCTCGTACCAGGAGAGTCATTGACGATTTTCTTTGGAGGTGCTACCGCTCAGTGCCTGTTTGGCGTTAACCATTGAGGGTTGGCTGACTAGCAGGTAGGTGGCAAGGGAACCATCACGGATTCACCTAATTAATGAAGAAAACACAGTAAAAAGAATCAAACTACTTCGTTCCTGAAGTCTCGAGGAGACACCCCGAATTCTTCCGAGAAAATCCTTGAGAAGTAAGCAGGGTCCTTGAATCCCACATCGTAGGCAACTTCATAAATACTTAGATCAGAATCCTGCAATAGTTCCTTGGCCTTATTTAGTCGGATAGAACGAATAATTTGGGAGGTAGAATTACCAGTTAAAGCTTTCACCTTTTTGTACAACTGAGACCTACTCATACCAATTTGCTTGGCGAGTTCAGGGATAGACATGTCCGAATCTTCTAAACGAGCTTCGATCGCTGCTTTTAATTTGGTTATAAATTCATCTTCGAGCTGCAATAGGCTTGTTTCCTTGGTCGCGGGAACGAATTCCAAGTTTTGATAACGCTGCTTCAGTTTCTGTCTGATCTTCAGGAGGTTTTGCAGTCTAATACTCAGTTCCTCTTCATTGAAAGGCTTAGCTAAATAAGCATCAGCCCCCTTACTTAGGCCATCTAGCTTAGCTTCTGGGTCTGCTTTGGCCGTCAATAAAATAATGGGAATGTGACTTGTTCGCTCATCATTCTTTAAAGTTGCACATACTTCAAAACCATCCTTGATGGGCATCATGACGTCAGAAATGATTACATCCGGAATGTCATTGATAGCTTGATCAATACCCTCTTGTCCGTTTTGAGCTATTGAAATCTGGTAGGTTTCACCCACCAAAGCTTCCAGGTAGGCTACTACATCAGGATTGTCTTCGATAATCAGTAAATGGTCTCGATCTTCATCCTTGGTAGCGGGCTTTAGTTTTTCTGCTTTTTTGACAGGCTGTGTCGAGTTTGATTGAGGAGGAAGCACCGTAGCTATTGCAGCGGTGGATGATGAAATGGCAAGTGGTGATGCTAGGGCTTCATCAATAGGGAGACGAAAACTAAAAGTGGTTCCTTTTCCCAAACTACTTTCCACTTGAATATCTCCTCTCATCAATTGTATGAGTTCCTTGGTTAGCGCTAGGCCAATACCCGTCCCTTCGCCCTCTCGGGTAGCAGAATCATCGACCTGATAAAAACGATCAAAGATATGAGGCAGTTCATCGCTAGGGATGCCGACTCCAGTGTCCTTGATGATCACCGCAAGTCTATCAGTTTGATCTACAGCAACAGATTTTTCCAGTTTTACGGACAGATAAACATCCCCATTTTCTGGCGTAAATTTGATCGCATTAGAAAGTAAATTGGATACAATCTGAAGAATCTTTTCCCGGTCATAATTCATGTCCAAAGCCTTATTATCATCCAGGAAATGAAGCCGAATCCGCTTACTTTCTGCAAAGGATTGAAAAGACTCTATGATATAACGTAAATAAGCGATAATGTTTCCATGTGTTAAATCTAAACTCAAGTTTCCCGACTCTAATTTACGTAGATCGAGGATTTGATTGACGAGTCGCAACAAATTACCATTATTGCGTTCGATCATAGTAAGTCCCTTGTCCAACCACTCTTTAGGTTGCCTTCTAATCTGATCAACCATACCTCCAATAATAGTCAATGGTGTCCTGAGTTCATGCGATATATTGGTAAAGAAACGGGACTTTATCTGACTCAGTTCTTCTAGCTCGTTCTTTTGTTGCAGAATTTCATGATTAAGCTTCTGGAGTTCTTCATTGGCTAGACGTTTCATCCGATAATAGCGTAAGATGATCGTAATGAAGATACCGGCCAACAGCATGGCTACTGCGCTAATCCATTGAAGCCCGCGTTGGCGTTTCAGTTGTACGTCTTTCTCAAGAATGGCTTCTGTCTCTTATACACATCTGACGCTGCCGACGAAGAGGATAGTGTAGAT
>CAJXUM010000361.1 GCA_913060855.1 uncultured Lewinella sp.
TGTGTATAAGAGACAGAGCTGATCCCGATTGCTATCGGGAGGATTTCAATGGCTTGCAAATAAATCATCTATCTATTTTAAAACAACTGCTCTATTATGTTACAAGAAAAGAAAGGGGATATCGCCCTGTTATTACTCCGTCTTGCCTTTGGTGGCGCTATGATATATGGTCACGGATGGGGGAAGTTTATGCGTTTTTTTGGAGAAGATCCGATCAAGTTTGCCGATCCTTTTGGTATTGGAATTATACCTTCTCTCAGTCTGGCTACCTTTGCCGAAGTGCTTTGCGCGGTCTTGATTATCTTTGGCGCCTTTACGCGATGGGCTACGATCCCGCTGATCGTAACCATGGCAGTAGCTTTGTTTTATGTGCATATTGGAGACCCTTTTGGGCGCCAAGAAAAAGCCTTGTTGTATTTGGTGGCTTATATCAGCTTATTTTTGACCGGTGCAGGAGCTTATTCAGTTGATGCTAAGTGGTTGAAAAAGTTTGCTTAATCTTCATCACAATGATGTATTACCTTAAATGCCTGATTGTTTTGGGCTTATTTATCAGTTTGGGATCTTGCAGAACAAGCCCGACTGAAACAAGCTCGGCCTATCTATTGGTGGAAGGGAAAACAATGGGTACCTATTACAAGGTCAAGTATGCAGATGAGTCCGGCCGAGATTTCAAGCCACAATTCGACAGCTTACTCAAAGCCATCAATCTTGAAGTATCTACCTATATTCCAGCGGCTACGATTTCTCAATTCAATAAAGCAGACACCGATTTCCCGTTATCTTATAATCCAAAGAGTCAAGCGCAGGAAGCAGGATATGCTAATCTTCATTTCAAGGCTAATTATGAGCGTTCACGCAGCATTTTCGAAGAAATGGAAGGTTACTATGATCCGACAGTGATGCCCTTGATTAACTACTGGGGTTTTGGCTATACGGAAAAAAGGAAGGTGGCAGCAGTGGATAGTATCCTGATCGATTCATTGATCCAATTAGTCGGCTTTGATCAAGTGGTGTTGGATGAAGAAAGCCAGGAACTACGAAAAGAAAAGCCGGGCGTCCAGTTAGATTTTAGCTCTTGCGCAAAAGGCTATGCCGTGGATGCACTAGCTGGCTTACTGTTCGAGAATGGTATCGAGCATTACATGGTAGAGATAGGAGGGGAGGTGACCGTGAAAGGGGTAAATCCCAGCGGGAATGCCTGGTCTATTGCGGTAAGCCTGCCTCGTGACGGGTCGGCCCTAGAAGAAATTCAAGCTATTTTAGCACTCAATAATGTGGCGGTGGCCACCTCGGGTAATTATCGCATTTTTTATGAAGTAGAAGGTGAAAAATATGCGCATATTATTAACCCCTTAACAGGTTTCACCGAACGGAGTAACTTGCTGAGTGTGTCAGTACTAGCTAGTGATTGTATGACTGCTGATGCCTATGCCACTGCCTTTATGGTCATGGGCATAGAAAAATCACTGGCTTTTGCCCAAGGAAAACCAGACCTAGAAGCCTATTTTATATTTAGTCAACCGGATGGTACGATGGCCGTCAGTTATACAGATGGTATTCCCGCTGTCTTAAAAGAATTGTAATAAAACATGGATTTCAAACTTGATCGTAACCTCATCTTTTTTGACCTAGAAGCTACAGGCTTGAACGTCGTACGTGATCGGATTATTCAGGTCGGTATGGTTAAATATTTTAAGAAGGAGAACAAAGCGCCGGAAGAGCTATCGATGCTGATTAATCCCGGAATTCCTATCGGTTTGGAAGCCATGAAAGTACATGGAATACAACCCAAAGATGTAGCCAATAAGCCTGTTTTTCAACAGGTAGCGCAGAAGTTATTTGATTTTATCGGCAATGCTGATTTGGCAGGCTATAATTCCAACCGCTTTGATATTCCACTACTAATGGAGGAATTTGCACGGGTCGGGATGGAGTTAGACATGACTCGCCGCCGCACCCTGGATATCCAGCGGATTTTTTATAAGATGGAGCCACGGACTTTAAAAGCAGCCCTAAAGTACTATTGTGATGAAGACATGGTAAATGCACATGATGCAATGGCCGACGTGCGGGCGACAGTATCCGTATTTAAGGGGCAATTAGAGAAATATGAAGGGGTGGATTACGTTGATCATGATGGGAACCTTACTCCTGCACCCATCAAGGCAGATATGCAAAGTATCCATGACTTTACAAATGATCAAAAATTCCTGGATGCTACGCAGAAGTTGAAAGTAGATGTAGATGGGCAGGTCGTATTTAGTTTCGGGAAATACCAGGGCAAACCCGTAGCAGAAACACTTGTAAATGACAATCAGTACTACAACTGGATGCTGCATAAGGAGTTTTCTACGCAGGTGAAACAGCTGATTAAAAAGTTGGTAAAAGAATATGAGAAAGAACAGCGGTAAGAAATATATAATGTGGCTAATGGGATTTTTGGTGTTCAGCTTGCCAGCCTGTTACGAGGAAGTTGAAGGCTGCTTGGATTTCGCTGCTAAGAACTTTACAGTAGATGCTGATGTCGACTGCCCAGATGATTGCTGTAGTTACCCCAGTCTGAAACTTATTTTGAACCATCGGGTGGGCGGGCCAGATGCAAGCGACCCCATCAAATACCTTGATTCCATCTACACGGATGCACAGCGACAGGCTTTCCGTCTTGAAATGATGCAGTATTTCTTGTCTGGCTTCAAATTGGTACGGACGGATGGGACCTTGATTCCGATTGTTGATCAGTTGGCCGTGGAAAGCTATGACATACAGGGGAATCTCAGTGTGAATACCCTGACGGATGATTTTTTACTCATCAATCCTTCTTTCTCGCGTTCTTTAACGGTAGGCGAAATACGCGAAAATGGAACCGTCGAAGCCTTACAATTTAAGTTGGGACTAGATGAGTTAGCGAATCGCACGGATACAAGTTCAGTAGAGGAGGATCATCCACTGGGTTCAATAGAAGAAAGGATGTTTATCGACCCCGCTGAAGGCTATACTTTTATCAAGACTGCACTCTTACGCGATACGCTCAGCAGCGATACGATTCCGACCATCGTAAGTGTGAGTGGAGCTAACAATTTAATCGAATATTCTTTTCCTTTTGGTCAACCATTTGAGCTCGATCCGGGTTTTAATATTACGCTCACGCTCCATATTGATTATGCTACTTGGCTTAATGCAATAGAAGATATCAAAAATAATACTGCCGAAGAAATTGCTACAAAAATTGTAAGCGGTATGTCACAAGCCTTTACGCTGCTTGAGATATCAGTTGATAACCAGTAGTTTTGAATCCAAATCTAGATCAATATGAAAAATAAATCTTTCCTTTTGACCTTTGTGCTATTACTTTCTCTGACTTTCTTTTCTGCCGATTGTGGTGGGCGAGAAGATGATGATATAGATGAATTGGGCCAAGTTGACCTCAACTTTAGTGGTGTTTTTGGGGCAGATCCTTTAGTGATGCTGGCCGAAGAATATCCTTACGAAGCGGGGATGCAAGTTCGTTTTCAACTATTCCAGTTTTACATCTCAGAAATCAACCTGATTGCCAAAGATGGCAATAAGCTGAATATAGGCGAAGTAGCTTTAGTCAATTTTGAAAATATCCAGTCTAGCGAAGCAGCCAGTAAAGGGCTCGATTTTGCTTTTTCCAATATCCCAGCGGGTGAATACAAAGGAATTGAAATGGGCGTTGGAGTAGCTAGCGATCTTAATCAAAAAGCACCATCCGATTATGCAGTGGGCCATCCGTTGGCATTTCAGGGCAATTATTGGTCGGGATTAAGTAGTTATATCTTCACCAAAATAGAAGGGAATGCTGACCTCAATGGGGATGGAGAATTTACAGAAAAACTAACCTTTCACATCGGAGAAAAAGAAGATGTGCCTTTATATGAAATGATCAGCCTGGATTATGACTTTACCGTAAGCAAAGATCAGGCAACGACTGTGCCGCTACAAGTGGACTTAAAGCAGGTAATTAGTCCGAGTGCTAGTAGCTTTTTAGACTTTCGGGTGGTTAGTCAGGATCATACCAATCAAGCTTCCGTCTATTCTTTGATTATCGATAACCTAAAGAAGGGCGCCATTAGCGTAAAGCAGTAATTGGCCTTGTTGAGAATAGCGGGCATATTATCCTGTTGTTTTTTGTTGTTGACTTGTCAGGAACGAGAAACAATTCTTTCTGCTAAAGCGGATGGGACTATGGGACATATACCTTATGCCCCCAAGGCCTTTGAGCTAAAGGAGCCTAATGGGTTTGTGAAAATGGCTGTGCCGGCAGATAATCCACTTACGGTAGCCGGGGTGAATTTAGGGCGCCATTTATTTTATGATCCGATATTATCAAGAGATAGTACCCGTTCTTGTTCCAGTTGTCATCTTCAGGATCACGGCTTTTCTGATACTTTATCCATTAGTACAGGTATTGAGGGACGATTGGGGAAGCGCAATGCCATTGCCCTGACTAATCTGGCCTATCATTACACCAATTTCTTTTGGGATGGTCGCGCCGAAAGCTTGGAGATGCAGGCCCTAGTTCCGATTGAGGATAGCCTGGAAATGGGGAATACTTGGGAGGAAGTAGAAGCTCGTTTGCAGCAGCATGCTACCTATCCTGTTTTATTTCGACAAGCTTTCGGTCTTGAGCACATTGATGATATCGACCGAGGCTTAGTGGCCAAAGCCCTGGCTCAGTTTGAACGCAGCATGATCAGTGCGGATGCCAAATTCGACCGATATCTAGCCGGGGAGGCTAAGCTGAGTGAGGCTGAAGAACGCGGTCGCCTAATTTTCTTTGATGAATCCGAGGTATTGCCCACCGGTGAATGTTCCCATTGTCATATCGCACCACTCTTTACTAGTCTGGAATTTTTCAATAATGGCCTAGATAATACGGATCGTCCACTGAAGGATGGCGGGAAATGGACTGTCACTGCTAATCCCTTTGATATGGGGAAATTCAAAACCCCAAGCCTGCGAAATATTGCACTCACGGCTCCCTATATGCATGATGGCCGATTTGCGACATTGGAAGAAGTTATTGAACAATATAACCAAGGTGGGCATTATAGTAAGAATGAAAGCCCTAATGTAAGACCCTTGGGACTCCAAGCGCATGACAAAACCGATCTGATTGCCTTTTTGCACACGCTCACGGATACTTCTTACTTACATCGGGCAGATTTGTCTAATCCTTTTTAGCGTACAGAGACAGTAGATAAGACAAAAAATAAACCTTCTCTGACAATTTTTGTGGCCAACTTAAAGTGAAGATCATAAGCGATTGAAAGTGAGCGTTGATCAAAGTTTCAGTTGACCCAAAGCACAAAAATTGTCAGAGAACCAAAATAAACTATGTATTGGAGATTATTTAGTCTTGTGGTGGCCAGTATTTTATTGTTATCCAGTTCTTGTGAGAAGAAAGTGGAGAAACCAGAATGTACCAATTGCCCGATCGATGAGACGATTCAAGGTATTTATAATCCGACACCTTTTACTTTAGAAGCGCCTCAGTATTTGGGACAAGCTATTATACCGGAAGATAATCCGATGACCGAACAAGGGATAGAATTGGGGCGTCGTTTGTTTTATGATCCTATTCTCTCCATAGATAGTACCCAAGCTTGTGCGAGCTGCCATCAAGCTGAACATTCCTTCTCCGATCCCTTGGCGAAAAGTGTTGGCGTTACGGGGGCGACAGGTAAGCGTAATGCGATGCCCTTGGTCAATCTAGCCTTCAATCCCAATGGCTTCTTTTGGGATGGGCGCCGAGCGAGTTTGGAAGAACAGGCTTTGGATCCCGTAGAGGATCATTTAGAGATGAATGACACTTGGGAAAATGTGGAGAAAAAGTTGCGGCGACATTCAGATTACCCGTTGCGCTTTCGACAAGCTTTTGGCATTGAGAAAAAGCCAGAAATAACGAAAGAGTTAGTCGTGAAGGCACTTGCTCAATTTGAACGTACCATGATTAGTGCCAATGCTGATTTTGACAAAGTATTTTTGCGGGCGGAGCGTTTTCCTACCGATGCCGAACAAAGAGGGAAATTATTGTTCTTTTTCGAACCCAGCGATAATTTTGATAATCATCCAGGTTGTTCCCATTGCCATGGTGGACAACATTTGACAGACTTTTCTTTTCGCAATAATGGTTTGGATGACGTAGGTGATTTAGCAGATTTCGAAGATTTGGGTAGGGGAGGAGTCAATAATAATCGTTTTGATAATGGAAAATTCCGCGTCCCTTCGCTAAGAAATGTCGCTTTGACAGCTCCGTATATGCATGATGGTCGCTTCCAAACCTTGGAAGAAGTATTAGATAGTTATGCCGCTGGAGGTCATGGCGTGCTAAATGAAGACGCCAATATTCGCGCTTTTCCCCTCACCGAACAGCAGAAAATGGACTTAGTAGTCTTCATGGAGTCCTTCACAGATACCAGTTTTATCCAAAATCCGGCCTTCCAAAACCCATTTAAATAGCCTTATCAAAGTTTTTTTGACTTTTTTTTCAAAAAAAATGCAAATAAAATCTTCACTTTTTGATGATTTTATTTTGTAAATCTTCACAAGTGATAAGTGTGATATGAAGGTTAAATATTTGATTG
>CAJXUM010000362.1 GCA_913060855.1 uncultured Lewinella sp.
CTACACTATCCTCTTCGTCGGCAGCGTCAGATGTGTATAAGAGACAGGAGCAATAGGTTTTGTTTGGGGCCTACGCCTTTTGAGTTCGCCTGATACAGCACGCCGCGGTAATTTTTATGCCGGGATCGGAATGATACTAGCTATCATTGCTACGTTGGCGACACCGATTGAAGGGGCCAATAATAATTACGCCTGGATTTTCGGCGGTATCATCGTAGGAAGCATAGCAGGTGGAATCTCTGCAAGGAGAATTCAAATGACTGCCATGCCGCAAATGGTCTCCATTTTCAATGGATTAGGGGGAGCCTGTGCTGTGGTCTTGGCCATGGTCGAATTGGTTAATATGTCTAATCCATCGCCTGGGGGGATCGGTATCGCTATACTGACCCTATTTATTGGTGGAGTAGCCTTTACCGGTAGTATGTTGGCTTTTGCCAAACTGCAAGGTTTAGTTTGGGATAGTACGATTACCCTTCCCAAGCACAATATTATCAATATCGCTTTACTTATCGCTACAGTAGTGGTAGGGGTATTGCTATACTTGCAAGGAGCAGAATTGAGTATTGGACTACTACTTATTTTCATGGGGATGACCCTTATTTATGGCTTTTCTTTCGTGGCGCCTATCGGCGGAGCGGATATGCCAGTGGTCATCTCATTATTGAACTCCTTTACGGGACTTTCTGCAGCAGCAGCTGGTTTGCTTTATGACAACCAGATTATGCTGGTAGGTGGTATTCTCGTAGGTGCTTCTGGTACGATTTTGACGGTGCTAATGTGTGACGCCATGAACCGCTCATTGATCAATGTCTTGATTGGTGGTTTTGGTGGTGGTGGTGCTAGTGCTGCGAAAGGAGACGGCGATCAAGTTGCCAAAGAGGTGACGCTTAATGATGCGGCCATTCAATTGTATTACTCTCAATCTGTAATGATTGTACCGGGTTACGGATTAGCTGTAGCGCAAGCACAAAAGGTATGTAAAGAGGTAGATGACCTCTTGGAAGCCAATGGTGTAGATGTAAAATACGCTATTCATCCAGTGGCTGGGCGGATGCCTGGACACATGAATGTATTATTGGCAGAAGCGGATGTTCCCTACCCGAAACTACTTGACTTGGAAGATGCCAATAGTGCATTGCCCAATACGGATATAGTGATAGTGGTCGGAGCTAATGATGTAGTGAATCCTGCTGCACTAGACGATCCAGGTAGCCCTATTTATGGAATGCCTGTGTTGAATGTCTGGGAGGCGAAGCATGTGATCGTGCTCAAACGAAGTATGAGTCCGGGATATGCTGGTATTCAGAATCCACTCTTCTTTCACGACAAGAACAAGATGTTGTTTGGCGATGCCAAAGATTCTCTTGGTAAAATTGTCTCTGAATTGAAGAACTTATAGTAATAAAGACTTCAGAAGTTTCCTAAATAATAGCTGGGAAAACTTCTGAAGTCTACTCCTAAGATTAGAAGGGAGAAAATCTCCCAATCATAATACTGAACACAGGAAGAGAGGTCAGAAGCCACCTAGCCTGTCGCTAGGCAGGAACGACAGAGCAGAGATTGGCTAGATACGAGGTAGAAGCTCCAACTCAGTAGTCTGTTTTCTCGCTGCTGTCTTCTAAATGTCTAGTAGAAGGCTTCCCAACAACAATTCGAATTCCAACTTTATAGCAAATCCAGGGTATGAATCCTTACCACCTCCCTATTCTGATAGGGTTACTTTTCCTGCCTACCCTTTCCCATACTCAAAATGACAGGACACCCAATCGGGCAGACTTCGTTATACAAGTTGTCAAAGCGACTGGTGACTTTAAGATTGACGGTCAGCTAGATGAAGCAGATTGGCTAGCGGCTGATGTGGCGCAGGATTTTACTAGAGTATTGCCCATTGATACGGGCTATGCAGCCACCCCTACGGAAGTAAAAGTCAGCTATGATGACCGACAACTTTATTTTGGTATTACCTGTCACGAGCGCATTCCTGGTCCTAATATTATCGAATCACTAAGAAGGGATTTCTCCTTTGGGGCGAATGATAATTTTCTCATTTTTATTGATACCTACAATGATCAAACCAATGGTTTTTCCTTTGGGGCGTCGGCTGGCGGGGCGCAGTGGGATGGGATACAGTCCAATGGCGGCAGTGTATCCTTAGATTGGGATTGCAAATGGGAGTCAGCGGTGCAACACTATGAGACCTATTGGGTAATTGAAATGGCGATCCCCTTCCGCAATTTGCAATTCAAAGCGGGTGTTGATCAATGGGGAATCAATTTCAGTAGGATGGATGTAAAGGCCAATGAAAAATCGAGCTGGGCGCCGGTCCCTCGCCAATTCCCGACGGCTAACCTGGGCTTTGCCGGGACCCTGCAATGGGACGCCCCTCCTCCTAAACCCAAAACCAACTATTCGCTAATTCCTTATGTGGCGGCTCGAACGGCTAGAGATTATGAAACCGATCAAAGCGATCCACTGAAGATGGATGCAGGGATGGATGCCAAAATATCCCTTACCCCCTCTTTAAATCTTGACCTGACGATCAATCCTGATTTCTCTCAAGTAGATGTGGACAGACAAGTCACCAATTTGGATCGTTTTGAACTCTTTTTTCCAGAGCGGCGACGGTTCTTTCTCGAAAACCAAGATATTTTTAGCGGATTTGGGAAAAACGGAATCCGGCCTTTTTTCTCTCGTCGGATCGGACTCGATAGTCCTGTGCGGGCGGGCTTACGCTTGAGTGGCAAACTCAATGAAAAATGGCGAATAGGATTACTCAATATGCAAACGGGAACAGAAGGCAACACCTTAGCTAATAACTACACGGTGGCCGCTGTCCAAAAACAAATCTTTAGTCGCTCCAATATTGGTGTTTTTCTCGTCAATAAACAGCTGACTGTTGATGAGGAAAAAATCACTTCTCCAGAAGACATCAATCGCTACAATCGGGTAATAGGAGTAGACTATAATCTGGCGAGTGCTGATAGCCGCTGGTTGGGTAAGTTCTTCGTCCACCAATCCTTTTCCGAACTACAGAAGGGTAAATCATTGGCCCTCTCTGGCAATCTGGCTTATAATACGACACAATGGTCGATCGAGGGAGGCTATGATCGAGTGGGTGAAAATTATTTAGCAGAAACGGGCTTTGTCCGCCGGACCGGCCTGCATCGCTTTGAGCCGAGCATCGCTTATCGCTTCTACCCTACTTCCACCACTATCGCCAATCATGGTCCAAGCTTGGAAACTGCCTTTATCTTTGATCCCGATTTCAAAAGAACAGATGAAGCGTATGAATTGGCCTACAAGATTGCATTTTTGAATCGCAGCGATATTGAATTGAGCTACCAACATCAATTCATTCGATTATTAGATCCCTTCGATCCCACCAATGCTGGAGGTACACCACTAGAGGCGGGCACTACTTATTATTGGAATACTTTACAGCTGGACTATCAGTCCGATGCTAGGAAACTATTCAATTATAATTTTATTGCTAGTTATGGTGGCTTCTTTAATGGGAAACGCCTTAGTTTGACGGGAGAACTCAACTATCGCTTTCAGCCCTATGGAAGTATTGCGGTGAATTTAGCTTACAATGATTTACAGTTTCCCTCACCTTATGCGGATGTCAATTTTTGGCTCATTGGCCCCAAATTAGATATCACCTTTACCAACGCGCTTTTCCTCACCGCTTTTGTCCAATACAACGAACAAATCGATAATATCAACACCAATATTCGGCTCCAGTGGCGCTACCAACCTGTTTCCGATTTATTCCTCGTCTATTCCGACAACTACTTTCCCGAGCCATGGAATGTAAAGAATAGAGCCTTTGTAGCTAAGTTATCCTATTGGTTCAATTGAGCCTAGTATCGTGGACCAAACGTCAAACAGACCAAGGGATGAGGTATAAATAAAGTCAACAAATTAGGCGCAGCTATTTTGATTCAGAATGAGGCAGAAAGCACAGACATAGCAGGGCTACGGCGTACCGATAGCTATCGGTATCTAACGAAATTATGGATCAAAAGAGCAAGTATAAATTTTGAATTTATTTTTAACTTATCCCTAAGCTTTTTCATGTTACAAAAGAAGTTAATTCTAGCCTCGAAATCACCTCGAAGAAAACAGCTATTAGAGATGGCTGGCATCCCTTTCGAAATCAAGACAAAAGAAGTAGAAGAGAACTATCCTGAAGATATGCCCGTAATGGATGTAGCTCCTTATCTAGCCCAGAAGAAGGCAAGGGCCTGTCAGGATTTCATACAAGACGATGAGATTATTCTAGCCGCGGATAGTGTTGTAATCCAGGGCGACAACATTTATGGGAAACCTACTGATGCCGCTGATGCCCGGAGAATTATCAGTGAGTTGTCGGGAAAAATGCATTGGGTCATTACGGGGGTCTGTTTACTTTCTGCAGAAAAAGAAACCGTATTCGCAGGAAAGGCGAAGGTCTATTTTGAAGAGATATCTGAAGCTGAAATTGCGTATTACGTGGAGAAATATAAGCCTTTTGACAAGGCCGGTGCTTACGCCATCCAAGAATGGATTGGGCTTTGTAAAATCAATCGCATAGAAGGCACTTATTCCAACATTATGGGATTGCCTATGGAGATGGTTTATAAGGAGCTAGTGGCTTTTTAAGCGCTTATCGAGTCAGGTCCCAAACCCAGTGGCCATGGCTGTCAAAATAGCCTATTTTATCGCCTTGCTCTACCCGGAATAAGCCTTTGCCGGCGTAGCTGATAAATTCGTAATCAGGTTCAACGATTAATTCCCCTTTCAAATTGATCAAACCGGTGAATCCTTCAATTCGCACTTTGGCATAACCATTTTCAAAGTGATCAATACGATCGTATTTCGGTGGAATGATCTCTATCCCTTTACGATTGATGATGCCCCAGCGTTCATTGATTTGCACCACCGCCACACCATGTTGAAACTCCCGGGCTTTCTGGTAATAACCATTGTATAAGTCCGATTTTTCAGTGATGTAGTAAAAGCGCAGCTTATTATCGCGTACCAAGCCTCGCCCTTCCCGAAAGCGTAGTAAACGATCCACGCCCGGTTCCAAGATTACCTTACCAGAGAGATCTATTAAGCCTGCATTTCTCATGCCTCGGTAGACAACAGCCCGATTCCCCTCAAAGTCTTGACAACGAGAAAATTCGAAGGGGATCGTAATATCCCCGTTGTAGGAGATATATCCACATTGACCATCCTTATAGGCAGCCGCTAAGCCAAAGTTAAAATCTGATACTTTACTATACTCGCATGGTATCACCAACTTACCCCTGGCATCAATAAAGCCATAATTGGTTCGGTGTTTAACACGGGCCAAGCCCTCGCTAAAATCTGAAATTTGGAGGAAATCTATATGGGTAATCTTCTGCCCCTTTAGGTTGATCATACCATAGCGAATGCGCTGGTTACCAAACCGGACTTTAGCGACACCAAATTGATTGAAGCTCTGAATTTCGGTGTAACGACTTGGGCGCAGAATATAACTACCCGTCTTGTCGATTAATCCATATTTCCCATCTTTAACCACCCTGGCCACGCCATGCTGAAAATCGAAGGCTTTGTCAAAAGTAGCCGGTACCACAAAGGCCTCATCCTGGTTGATATAGCCTACTTTATTTTTGGAATACACCCAAGCTAAACTATCATTAAAGGAGCCTGCTCGTCGGTATTTGAACTCAATCACGATATCTCCTTGTCGATCAACAAAGCCCCACTTATTGCCCAATTTGACCGCCGCCCAACCATCACTGAAGTTTTGCACCTCTTGAAAACGGCAAGGAATCACCTCTATCCCATCGGCATTCACAAAACCCCAAAGGTCATTGCGTTTAACGGCCAATCTACCTTCCGAAAACTGCCCCAGCTCATCATAAGTGGCACTGACTGTCAATTGTCCCAGCGTATCAATCAGGCCATATTTGGGCTCCTCCACATATACTTTAATGATCTTATTATCTGTATTTTCTAAAAACTGTACCCCATCATATTCGCAGGCCACTAATTCTTTACCCGTTCGCTCCATCAATCCCCATTTCTGATCGCATTGCACGATTCCAACCTCATTGACCATGTCATGAGCAAATGTATATTGTGGCGCAACCACAACGCGGGCACTAGTATCGATATAGCCCCATTCGCACTCGTGACAAACCATTACTGCCTCCTGGCGAAACAACTGATCATATTTGGTATAATCCACCATGGCTGAACTGACCAATAAATCAGATAAAAAGGTATTTAGTTTTTCCAAACCATAATCCCGCTTCATGCTACCCGACATTCGGCCTTTCCGGCTCATTCTCGCCACCCCTTCTCGGAAGGGTCCCAGGAATGCATAATCATCCGTCACTACGCGCCCCGTTTTATCGAATAAACCGAATTTGCCATCGGTAGATAAAAAGCGGGCAAGTGGCTGGCCTTCTCTAAAATCACCAAATTCAAAGTTCCAGAATCTCATTTCTGAAATCAGGAGTCCTACTGCATTGTTTACTAACCCATAAACCATATCGAAGCGGTATGTCGTCCGCTCAAACTCCTGTCTCTTATACACATCTGACGCTGCCGACGAAGAGGATAGTGTAG
>CAJXUM010000363.1 GCA_913060855.1 uncultured Lewinella sp.
ACGAGATCAGCCTCGGTCTCGTGGGCTCGGAGATGTGTATAAGAGACAGATATCTATCAGTCCTGGTGCAAATGGCGCATCTGGCCATCATGACGGTTTTGTGAAAATGCTTGTTAATGCTGCCCCCATTGTCACAGCGGCCAAGTGTAAAAACCAGACGGTTCAACTCAATGCAAATGGTACCGCCTCTTTAGCTGCCAGCCAGTTGAATAACGGCAGTACGGGTTTTACGCCATTGGCATTCACCGTAAACGGACAGAGCACCTTAAACTTTAGCTGTGCTGATGTCGGTACCAAGGTGGTTACCTTAACGCTCACTGATGTCTATAATAGCACCAGCACTTGCTCAGCCACGATTACAGTGGAAGATAAGGTGGGCCCCACGGCCTCCTGTCAGGATGTAACCGTTCAATTGAATGCTGCTGGTACGGGGTTCATATCCACTTGTTCATTGGATGCCGGTAGCACCGATGCTTGTAGTGGCTTCGTTGGTTATGCAGTAAGCCAAACCACCTTTGGTTGTTTGGATGTAGGGTCTAATACTGTGACCATGACTGTCACCGACATCAATGGTAATGCTAATACCTGTACGGCCAATGTAATCGTAGAAGATAATATCCGGCCAATGGCCCTATGTCAAGACGTAAGTGTGCAGCTTGATGTTAATGGCAATGCTTCAGTGACAGCCTCAGCTGTGAATAACAGTTCAAGTGATATTTGTGGGATTGCTAGTTACACGCTAGATCAAACGAACTTCACTTGTGATAATTTTGGACCTAATCCTGTCCTGCTAACGGTCACAGATGTCAACGGTAATACTAGTAGCTGCTCTGCAACAGTCACTGTGCAAGATAATTCTTTACCGACAGCGGCTTGCCAGAATGTGAGCGTTCAATTGGATGCCAATGGCTCAGCTTCCCTTACAGCACAAGAAGTGGATAACGGCTCCAGTGATAACTGTGGCATTGTTGATCTTAGGTTATCTCCCACGTCTTTTACCTGTGACAATCTTGGCTTTAACAACGCCACACTAACTGTTACAGCTAAAAGCGGACTGTCCAGTACCTGTACTGCTAGCGTAAATGTAATAGACAATATCTTACCTACTGCTCAATGCCAGGACCTAACCGTCCAGCTAGATGAAAGTGGAGAAGTTACGGTGGATGCCAACCTGTTCGATAATGGTAGCATGGATAATTGCAGCTTAAACCGCTTGTATTTCAATGATTTCAGTCCATCCAAAACCTTTGGATGCAATGATGTAGGGATACTAAGTTTATCAAATATCATCGTACAAGACAATGCTGGAAACGTAAATTACTGTAATCTCACCCTAACGATCCAAGACAATACGGCTCCGATAGCGCTATGTCAAGATATAAGTATTCAGTTGGAAGCCGACGGAAGTAAGGTGATCACTCCAGCTGATATTGATAAGGGTTCATCCGATGCCTGCGGCATTGCTAGTTTATCCTTGGCGATAGGGGATTATTCTTGCGAAACGCAAGGAGCAGTCACAGAAACCCTCACAGTAACGGATGTCAATGGATTGTCCAGTAGTTGTACGGCTATCGTAACGGTGGAAGACAAGGTGAAACCAGCGCTAGTCTGCCAAAATCTCACCGTAAATTTCAATGGGGAAGAAAGCTTACCGCTACTTCCAACAGACATTTTCATCGCAGAAGAATCCTATGATGCCTGCGGGCCCGTAACTTTTGTTAGTCAAAGTCAGTCTATCATTGACTGTGCAGAAGTTGGTAATACTTTGGCCATTGAGGTAATTGCTCAGGATCCAAATGGAAATAGTAATACTTGTACAGCTATGGTAACCGTAGGCGGAATGCCTTGTAGTTTGATGGAAGCCAGCATTGGCTGTGCAGAAGGGGCAAATACCAGCTATGATGCCAATCAAGATCAATTTACCATTACAAGTGATGGCTGTTTTGATTACCCTGGTGAATCCATCGCTTTCACAGGCACGCGGCTTTGCGGAGACAGCGAGATAGTTATTCACCTGGAAGATGTTGAGGGATCAGGCTATGCGGGTATCCTTATGCGAGAAAGCCTAGACCCTGGATCAAGAATGGTGGGTATAGCCTCTGACCTTAGTCGAGATGTAAGAGCAGAATATCGAGTCACAACAGATGGAAATCTTTTCCGATCTGTCAAGAGAAGGACTGGAGCAGAATGGTTCAAAATTGTAAGAACAGGTGACAAATTCATGAGCTATACTTCAACTAATGGCTCAGATTGGAGACTATTAAGGACCACAAATTTCGACAATATGGCTGAATGTATGTATGTTGGCATACAAGCTTATTCCATCAACGGCAATGCTATATTCACGGCTACCATCGATGAATTCACGGTCACAGGTGCCAATTCGTCCAATCTTGAACGTACGGAAACTACTCCTGAGACAACTCCACTACATGTGATAATGCAAGAAAAAAAGACGGGAAGTGAGTACGACTTGAGCATTGCACCTAATCCATTTAGTCCTGAAACAAGGATTAGTTTCAATCTAGACAAAACAGCAGAGGTGAGTTTAACCTTATTCGATTTACAAGGGCAAATAGTTAAGCAATTAACGAAGGGCCAATTCGAACCCGGTCTTCACCAAAATCAATGGGATGGTAGTAACGAGGCCGGTACACAACTGCCTTCTGGATTGTACTTGGTACAGTTACAAATCGGATCCGAAATTATCAGTAAGACCGTAATACTTCAGCGCTGATAAGCATGGGGACATAGTCACCATTTTGAGCACTTTCTTTGAGGTGTTCGTTTGACCGTAGGTGGCTTCTCCTGGTCAATAAAAATCCCAGGCGTTGGCTATAATGTAGCCAGCGTTTGGGATTTTTTTTGGTCAGACTAGTCTGCTATTTTCACATAAGTAGGGCATCCTTTTATTGACATTTCTCGTATGCTAATGAAAATGAAAAAAGTTTCAAGACATATTCCGTTTTGAGAAGGTGTTTTTTAACACTCAATTCAGTATTTTTTGTAATATAGTGGAGATACACATCCTTCGGTTTAACCATGTACATGAGAACACTAATCAGCATTTGTCTTTGTTGTCTTATCATCTCCATCAATGATACGATGGCGCAGGATGATCCTATTTCTACAAATCTAACCTTAGAAAGTGCAAATGAACACGACAAGTTTCAAATGTACTTGGACACGATTAATAAGTACCTCTATCTGAACACGGATACAGTTGATCAATATTTCCTAGCCTGTCAAAATATTATTGAACAAAAGGTCTCCCTCCCAGATTCCAGTCTATTTGCATATGTTATCCAGGAAATTTATTATGCTCATGTCAAAGAAAATGCGTTGGCTGCTTACCGGATTATTTCGAACCATGAACATGTGCTGGAAGCAGCAGTAATTCCTCAAAGGCTAAAAAACACTTTCATCTATATCAGAGGGTTTACTTATATGGTCCTGGGAGACTTGGACTTTGCCCAAAAATCGTTTTATGAACTGATTGACAATGGAGAAAAACAAAGGGATACTTCACAAATCATCAAAGGGCTATTCTCTTTAGGTCAACTTTTAAATGATGAGAGAGATCTCGATGGCGCCATGCAATGTTTCAACAGGCTACTTTCCTTTGGTAAATCACATATGAGGCATACCACCTTTCCCTTGATCAATTCTGAATTGAGCGAAATCTATTATAAGTCCAAACAATTCAAAAAAGCCCTAGCCTTGATTGATTCGTCTTTAGTGTTCTTGGAAGAGCAGAAGATGGATGTATTAAAACCCGACTTCTTACTCCTTAAAGGAGAAATTGCACTAGATAAAAAAGAGTATAAACTAGCTCATGAAATACAAGCTCAATCGGAAGAGTTGTCCCAAAAAAATCGTGATCCTACTAGCGTGCGAAAGAGCGCGTTATTTAAAGCAAATATCTTGTCAAGTGAAGGTAATTATTCCGCTGCACTCAAGATTTATGAATCCCTTATAGCACAGCAGGATACCAGTGATCGAATGCAAAGCCTAGCGCTTTATAGCGCAGCGCATCCCGTTTACAAAAAAAATGGAGAATACACCAAAGCTTATGACTACTTCTATCTTAGTGATAGCATTCAAAATAAGTTGAATGCCGAGAAAGATTGGCAACAAAGCGACTATTTGAAAATAAAATATGAAAGCGAGAAGAAGGAAAATGAAAATAAAGTCTTGGCCGCACAAGTGGCTCAAAAAATAAGTCAAAACAGGTTTCTTTATACACTTACAGCGCTTTTGGGCTTAGGAGGACTTGTCCTTTTTGGGGCGTTTTATCAAAAACGAAGGTTTAATCAAAAACTGAAAGCAGAAGTGAGAAACCGGACAGTAGAACTAGAATCTGCTAATAGCCAATTAAGGAGTACAAACCAAGAATTGGATGAATTTAATCGGATTCTATCTCACGACCTCAAAGAACCCATCCGGAATTTGACGGGCTTTAGTACGTTAGTTAAAAGAGAAGGGGTTCAAGATCAGAAGATTAAGGAATACCTGGATTTCATTGAACAAAGTGGAAAACAGCTCTATGAAACCCTCGATGCGGTTTCTGCTTTTCAAAATATCGCACAGCTGGTATTTCATAATCATGAGAAAATTGATACTCCACCACTAGTTGAGACTATTCTCGAAGAAGTAAAAGGGGTATACCCAGACAGGAAAATCAACTATTCAACTACTAACTTACCCGTTATACACAGTTATCGCCCTGCCATAAAGACGATATTCAAAGAGTTGATTGACAACGCCATTAAATTTAACCAAAGTACTTCCCCTGAAATCAACATTAAATATTATCAACAAGCAGATCATCATTTTTTTGAATTCCAAGACAATGGAATCGGCATTGCCCCTGAGTTTCACGAACAAGTCTTCGGCATGTTTAAGCGGCTACATCCTAGGAATAACTATGGGGGGGCTGGTCTAGGGCTGAGCATGGCGTTAAAGATGGCAAAAAAATTACATGGAGACCTCTCTATTCTACGATCGGAAGAAAATCAAGGCAGTGTTTTTCAATTTACCTGTCCGATAAACGATTAGCGTATACTTCTCTCCTATTATTAAATAATACTTCTTTTCTTAGTCGTCATGGAATACCGCCCAAAGAAAATGGAGGGATTCTTCTCTTACTTTATTTTGTCAAGCTTTCAATTCTACCCTATGAAGTGAACAGAAAAACTTATTTTAGTCATAAAGTCTCAACAAGAACCTAGTAAATTACAAAACATGAAGAACCAATTTTCATTCTTATTAATAGGCCTTTGTCTATTATTAGTGCTTCCCGCTTGCGACACGACCTCAAAAGCGGGCAAGGCTGGAGAGCCAGTATTTATTACTCCGGTGGGTGTCCAAGCCTATTCCTTCCGGAATTACTTCCCCAAAGATATTCCAGGCACACTCGATCAAATACAAGCCATGGGTATTAAAGAAATCGAAGGTGGCGCTGGCCGACTTCCACCCGAAGAGTACAAAAAAATGTGTGATGCACGTGGTATTAGTATTCCTTCAACGGGCGCAAGCTTTGATCAATTGGAAAAAGATCCGGCTGCCGTGGCAGAAACGGCTAAGAAGTTGGGCTCCAAATTTGTCATGTGTGCATGGGTTCCGCATGAAAGAGGGAAGTTCAGCATGGCTGATGCCCAGAAAGCAATAAAAGTTTTTAATAATGCGGGGAAGGTACTCAAAGAGAATGGCCTGACCTTTTGCTACCACCCACATGGCTATGAATTTCAACCATATGGCAAGGGTACCCTATTGGATTACATCATTGAAAATACTGATCCCAAGTATGTTTCTTTTGAAATGGATGTCTTTTGGGTACAATTTGGAGGAGGAGATCCGGTGGCTTTGCTCAAAAAATATGGCAAGCGCTGGAAGATGATGCACCTCAAGGACATGAAACACGGGATAAAGAAAGACCTTACGGGTGGGACCAATGTAGAATTTAATGTTCCCCTAGGTACAGGTCAAATTGATATGGCGGGAATTCTTAAGGAAGGCCGTAAACTTGGCATCGCTCACTACTTCATCGAAGATGAGAGCAGTAGTGTTGTCGATCAAATTCCTCAGAGTATCGCTTATTTGCGGAGCTTAAAGTATTAGTTTCGTTTAATTGTTGTGGGTTGTTGGGTTGCAGGTAGGCGAATCTTCGACGCAACAACCCATCTCTTTTCTCCATTCAATAGATCATGATTCATGATCCAATAGCTGTCTCTTATCGAGTACATGAATATGCTTACCCATCATTTTGGGCATAAAAAAAAGGCCTACCAAATAGTAAGACCTTTTCTTTTTTGCTGTGAGGGAAGGATTCGAACCTCCACAGGGCGGTTAGCCATAGCACACACGAAAGTGGTCAACCCTAGCTTGCGCTTATACTACGTTTGTCCCGGGCCCCCTACCCTCGAGACAAGAGGGCATGGCTGCCAATTTCATCACCTCACAGTATTGATAATGAATGATTGATAATAGGATAATGAGTAAACTTTTGGTCAATGATAGCAGGGTACTTTTACCACTATTATTCCTGTCTCTTATACACATCTCCGAGCCCACGAGACCGAGGCTGATCTC
>CAJXUM010000364.1 GCA_913060855.1 uncultured Lewinella sp.
ATCATTAACAATTCTACATTTTTCATTTCTTCCAATTATCCATTATCCATTATCCATTATCCATTATCCAATTCCTCAAATCGAATAGTCAGTAAGCGATTATCCAATGCGGTAGGCGGTTTATCAAATAGGAAATAAGCAAAAACCATCCCGCGGCCTTCTTTGTACATGGCCAGCATTTGGCAAGTCAAGCGCGTACTAAAATCTTTTTTAGGTTCAAAGAAAAAGACCTTCGCCCAATCTGCGTTCAAGTCTGCTGCTGTTAAAGAATCGGGGAGGGATAAAGCAGAAACAACCTTTTCTTCTTGATTGGAGGCCAAATTGGAGATCATCTGTATACAACGAATATGTGGTAGGCTAGTCATGGGGTGTCTTTCATCTTCTGTCTCCAAGTGATAGCGAATCTCCAGTTTCTCTTTCCGTGATCGGATCGCCAATTCGTAATTTTGATGCCGATTCGAATAAACTCGTATATCCTTGTATCCTGCATCCAATGGAGCCATGAAGTCGACTCCCATTTGGTCAGCCAAGAGACTGAAGTTTTCTGGCAGATCGATTTGCGCCTGCGCGGCAGAGGCACCAACAAATAAAAAGAGCAGTAAGGGAATAGATAGGTTTTTCATAAACGGTCGGATTTTAATCAAAGATCCATCTCGCCTGGGAAGGCCAATTAGAGTACTAGATGGTCTTTATGGAATATTGTCTTAGTGAAGATAAGTAAAATGGGTTAACTTAATCGCAGGATGATTTGAGGTAGGCCCCAAGCTCGTGCTTGTCGGCCGATTTAAGTTGCGGACTCCTGTCCGCAGTCAATATTCTAACTACCCATACTGCTCCAAAATTGCCAGCAAGTCGGTCATGGTATTAGCCTCTTTCACTCCTTTATCCTTCCGCCATCGTAGAATGCGGGGAAAGCGAAGCGCCACACCGCTTTTATGCCGCTTGGACTCCTGAATCCCTTCAAAAGCAATCTCAAAAACATGGAAGGGGGTAACCGAGCGAACGGGGCCAAATTTATCGACTGTATGCTTACGAACCCATGCTGTGATCTCTCCAAATTCTTTATCGGTCAAGCCAGAATAAGCTTTAGTGAATGGAACAAGTTGTTCTTCCTTCCATAAGGCGAAAGTAAAATCCGTAAAGAGATTAGCGCGCCGGCCATGGCCCCGCTGGGCGTAGATCATGACCGCATCGATGGTTAGCGGATCTACTTTCCATTTCCACCAGTCGCCTCGCTTGCGACCAGAGAGATAAGGCGATGTCTTTCGTTTGAGCATGATGCCTTCGCTATGCTTTTCGCGAGCGATAACTCTTTCCTGTCGCAATGTTTCCCAGTCGGCATAGGATACAATAGGTGAAAGCTGTACCAAGCCATCAGTAGGATGTTGTGTGATAAGCTCTTCCAATAATGTTCTCCGCACCTGCATACTTCTCTCTCGGATATCTTCCCCTTGCCATTCCAATAAATCGTAGGCCATCAGGATAACGGGAGCGGTTTGTAGGATTTTCTTGGTCACATTTTTGCGACCGAGGCGGGTTTGGAGTAGTTGGAAAGAAAGGGGGTGGCCATCTTTGTAAGGGAGAATTTCGCCATCTATAACCGTGCCATCAGGCAGCAGCTGGGCCAGTGGCGCGTATTCTGGAAACTGTGCCGTAACCAATTCTTCTCCTCTAGACCAGAGAAAAAGTTTACCCTTTCTAATGATCAGTTGACCCCTTATCCCATCCCATTTATGCTCGGCTTGCCATTCATCTGGTGTTCCTAATGCTTCCGCTTCTCCTTCCAATTGATAAGCGAGGTAGAAGGGATAGGGTTTTGAAATATCATCTAGGCTATTCTCACTCAGAATTAGCGCCTCAAAACTGGTATTGTCGGGTGTCCATTGCCCCATGAGACGATGAGCAAGACTACTTTCTTCTTGTCCGGTATATTGGGACAAAGCTCGAACCATCAATTTCTGCGATACACCGATTCGCATCCCCCCGGTTATGATTTTATTGAATACAAACCGTTCTGTGGAACTTAGTTGTTTCCACGCGGCGAGCACCTGTGTTCGTTTTTCTGTTTCCTCCAGCGGACCGAGTGCCTTGATAAAGTCAATCCAGTAAGTCAAGGAAAAATGGCTTTCTTCATTGGGTGGGGGCAATACCAATGCGATGGTCTCAGCCAAGTCACCCACCACGTGATATGATTCTTCAAATAACCACTGGGGAAGTTGCGAGTATTCAGCGGCCCACTGGCGGAGTAGGGTAGTCGTTACGGTCCGTTTGGGGCGGCGATGGGATAGCAGGGCCATCGTCCACATTCGATCCTGGTCATCTACTGTCCCGAAATAGCTAGCCAAGGCCTTGACTTTGGTATTGGTCTTAGTTGTTTGATCGAGTGCGGTAAAAAGTTCGGCAAAATGCTTCATAGGGCCTCGTCTTTATTGTCTGCTGCTGAAGTCGAGGGCTCTTCGTTCATTTCTGCTAATTCACCGCTATATTCTGTCTTTACTTCATGCGCTTCTAGCCCTTGATCGACCAACCAACGGCGGAAAATATCGGTATAGCCATGCGTGACAAAAACACGTTCGGCTCCAGTCGCTTTGATCGTTTGGTTGAGCCCCTCCCAATCGGCATGATCGGAGAGGACAAAGCCGCGATCTACAGACCGTCGTCGTCTGGCTCCGCGCAGATTCATCCAGCCAGAAGCGACCCCTGAGGAGGCGTTTTTGAATGGTTTGATCCAGGCTGAACCCAATGCACTCGGTGGTGCAATGACGATACCGCCTTGGTGTATTTTAGGGTCAAAATGAGAAGCTACAGGAACGGTAGCAGGGAGATCTATGCCTTGTTGACGAATCACCTCATTGGTGTTTTCGACCGCAGCATGAGTGAGGATGGGACCAATGGAATGGTCTAGATGTCGCAAGATGCGTTGTGCCTTTCCTAGTGCATAGGCGGTGAGTATCGTATACTTCCCAGCCGCTTTATTGGCGGCCCACCACTTGTTGATAGATTCGAAAACTTTCTCCTGACTCTCCCACTTATACACCGGTAACCCAAAAGTAGATTCTGTAATGAAGGTATGACAGGGTACGGGTTCAAAAGCCTCTGCTAAGCCATCATCTTCCAGTTTATAGTCACCGGAAACGACCCACACTTCTCCTTTGTAAGCGACTCTGATTTGAGCGGAACCTAAGATATGGCCAGCAGGAAAGAATTGGAAAGTAACCCCATTCACGGTACGAGTTTCCCCGAAAGCAACGGTGGTAACATTGATTTTACCCAGGCGATACTTGATAACGGGCATCGCACTCTCCGTACAAAGGTAGTATTGGTGGCCCCAGCGGGAATGATCAGCATGGCCATGAGTAATCAAAGCCTTCTTGACGGGGCGCCAAGGATCAATATACACATCCGCTTGCGGGCAATAAAGGCCATTAGGTGTAAACGTTAGTAAACTCATATTCCTACTAGTAAAGCTCGTTTATGGAACACCTATGCCATCTATTTGTTCTTACAATTGATAGTGACTATAAGGATTTTTTGATCGTAAAAAAGAAAGTAGTGCCTTGATCTACCACCGACTCGACCCATATCTCACCACCATGTTGCACGACAATTTTTTTACAAAGCGCTAGCCCAATTCCCGTACCATGAAAGTCTTTACGACTGTGTAGCTTTTTGAACAAGAGGAAAATCTTGTCGAAGAACTCTTCTTCTATACCAATGCCATTGTCCTTGATTGAAAATTGCCAAAATAAGCCCGCATCTTGGGCTTGAATATCAATGACTGGCGCTTGATCTAGGTGTGAGAACTTTATCGCATTGGCCAAGAGGTTTTGGAAGAGTTGTTTCATCCGCGTCAGATTGCCTTGAATACGCACCGGGAATTGGTGGATCTTAATAATGGCTTTTTTCTGCTGTATGACGTTATCCAGGTCTTGTATGGTTTCGTCAAGCAAGGTGCTAGGATTGATGGCCTCGAAGAGTAATTCTTCGGTGTTGACTCTAGAATAAGTGAGCAAGTCCTCAATCAATTGATTCATGTTATGCGCACCATCTATGATAAACTTCAAGTAGGAAGAGGCGGCTTCATCCATTCCATCTCCATATCGTTTCTTGAGTAATTGAGCAAAGGTCCGCATGGTACGAATGGGTTCACGCAGGTCATGTGAAGCGATGTAGGCAAAGTTTTCCAACTGCATATTGGAATCGATATATTTTTGTAGTTCTCGATTTTTCAAATCCAATTCACGGTACTTCTCTTGCAGGGTCTCTTGGAATTTTTTACGTTCAGAAATATCTCGGATAACGGTGATGACCTCATTGTCGTCGATGGCACTCAGCCGTGCTTCAAAATAAGCGAGTTTTCCATCGGCCGGAAGGGCATACTCAAAGCGCTGTACCTCTTTGGTCGATAAAGCTTTTTGCAGATTGTAGGACATGCCTTTCGCTAAATAAGCGGGCATCATTTCACTGATACTCTTACCGAGGAAATTACCGGGTTCGGCATAGATGCCGGGTCCTTGCGTGGTGGAAGGATAAATATCAGTGTATACTCCTTCTTTATTGATTCTAAATTTTAAATCGGGGAGGGCCTTGAGGGCTGCCTTTTGTAGCGCTTCGCTTTCCTTGAGGGCTTCCATCACCGCTCGTTTAGTACTGATATCTTGCTGTGTCCCCCAAATTCCGATCAGGTGATTGTCTTGGATTAAGCCCACTGCTTGGTTGGTGAATATCTTGAGGTTGCCAAACAAATCGGCTTCCGTAGTTTCTACGTTTTCTACTCGGTATCCTCCTTTTATGAAGGCTCGGAATGAGTCTTTATTTTCTTCCAAAAATTCGCCTGCATGCAAATCAGCTATCCGAAGTCCTACTAAGCTATCGGGAGAATCATAACCATACATTTTTGCCATGGCAATATTGGATTCTCCAATTATTCCTACCTGGTAATAAATCTCTACTTGCTCCTCTATAGGAAGATCAATGGGGATCGGCGTATTGCAAGCCATATAGTAAATACCATCGGTACTGTATTTGATGAAATTTCGATATCTTTCCTGGCTTTCGAGGATTTTAGCTTCATTCTTTTTATTCTCCGTAATATTCTGTAAAAAAGAAATGTATTGCAAAAGCGCACCGTCTTCGGTTCGTTTAAATGATCGGGCCCTTTCATGAAACCAGTTCCATTTACCATCGGCATCTTTTAGGCGGTATTCGGCCTCAATAATCTCATCTTCTTTGGCCGCTTTGATTCTGCTTACAAATTCGACAAAGGCTCGCTGAATATCATCAGGGTGAGTGATTTGGTGAAATAATTCTAGCGGATCCTCTGCGCCTAGAAAATCATGCCCCAGGAAGTCTGCCTCTAAGTTTGAATAAAGGATAGTACTGTCTTGGACATTGATCAATGCGATTATATCAGGAGTAGTGCCTGAAATCATCTCGAGTAATCGCTTCTCTTCTTGTATACGATATTCAATTTCTTTTTGATAGGTAATATCCGTGGCGATTCCAATAAGTTCTTCGATTTGCCCCTCCTCGTTGGCTAGTGGAACTTTAACTGTCTGATAGTATCTTGTTTCCCCCGCTGAGTTGGTGACTTTTTCTGTGGGAATAAATTTGGTTTGCTGGCTGCGGATCACCTCTAGATCATCTTCATGAAAATTATTGACTTGGTTGAGGTCAGCATTGAAGTCAACATCGCTTTTACCGATTAGCGCCTCCGGCGTCGTACCATACACATCGGCCACGCTCTGGTTGGCCAGCACATATAGGCCTTGTGCATCTTTGGCGAAGACCATCGAAGGAATATGGTCAATGATTTTTCTCAGATAGTCTCGCTGAGACTTCAATTGATTCTCTACTTTTTTTCTAGCCAGGAGATTCCCCATGGTCAATAGTAGCGGTTTGACTAGTTTTGTACAGGGTTTTATCCAGTTTTCTTGTTCCTCTTTTGCTGAAATCATCAATGTACCCCAGGTTCGATTGTCTACACTAATGGGTAGATGAATAAAATGGTTCAAGCCAGCCTCCCGAAATATATCTTGATCCATTCCGTTGGATTGATTCAATTGGCCGGTGATAATTTCACCGTCATCATAAGCTTTTACCCAATTTTGAGAAGGAGGGGCATCTATGTTCATTTCGCTATTGAATGGAGCAGGGCTAAGCGCCCAATTCTCTCCTTGGTTTTGAAGCGCCAAGCGAATATCAAATAGGATCTTCTGTGATGAATCCTTGTCGGTCTTGATAAGAAAAAGATAGTCTCCCCCTAGGTGTTGGCCGATTATGCGACAGGCTTTCTCCATACCTTGCATAACATCTTTTACTTCGAGGAGATAGATGAGGGCTTCATTGAAGGCTTCAATTTTGTAAATCTGTTTTTCTTCCACCATTTTTCAAGAGCTTTATGAACGACGACTTTATGAAAATAAAGGGATCATTTTACATCAGTATTGTACTGCTGAAATCACCTGCTAAAGAGCGTTTTAAAATCTAAGTATTGCAATAGGTATGCTTGGATATACGCTAAAATGACCTATAAACCTGTCTCTTATACACATCTCCGAGCCCACGAGACCGAGGCTGATCTC
>CAJXUM010000365.1 GCA_913060855.1 uncultured Lewinella sp.
CTACAAATTAGACCTGACGCTAAATGGAGACTATGTGATTGAATTATTTTCTTTCCCTGATCCACCCAAACGATTAACGAGACCAGAATCAACGGGATTAAGGCATTTAGCTTTTGAAGTAAATGATATAGAAAAAGAGGTGGATAAATTAAAGGAGAAAGGAATTAAGGTAGAGGCCATACGAGTGGACGAACATACGAAAAAGAGGTTCACCTTTTTTACAGATCCTGATGAATTGCCGATTGAAATCTATGAGAAATAGCATTTTCCGTACCTGCTAGGGCAAACCCACCAAAGCTATGCTTTAAGTAGGTGAAAAGGTGAAGTGGTGAAGTAGTGATTGCGTTGTCTCACCTTTTCACCTTTTCACCACTTCGCCACTTCGCCACTGCTCCCGCCTCCCTACCGCCACTTCTCCGCTTTCAACACCTCATAGAATACCCTCATCTCCTCCGGCTTGCCGAAAGTAACCCTCGCCCAATCGGGCTTCGAGGGCCAACCGCCTGCTAGTAAGATCTTTTTATCATTCATCAACTGCTTAAATACCGGAAAATTCGGAACTTTAAAATAAAGGAAATTAGCCTGCGTAGGGATATAGGGCAAATCCAGCTTTTCTAATTGCTGATAAAAGATGGCTTTGGCTGCGGCATTTTTTTGTTTGGACTGGTCTACAAAGGTGGTATCTTCCAAAGCGCCAATGGCCGCCGCTACACTCAAGGTATTGGGCATATTACCAGGAAAACCCAAGGTAAATCGATCTGTCAGGCTTTTTATCAAGTCGGGTTGCCCCAGTAAGTACCCCACTCTAAACCCTGCCATCGCATAAATCTTAGAAAAGGTTCGACTAATGATCACATTGTTCCCCGCTTTGATTTGCTTCACCATAGAGGCATCCCGCCAATTGGGAACCGCATCGGTATATTGAATGTAGGCCTCGTCTACCAATACCGGAGCTTTCTTGGATACCGTTTCACAAAAATCATTCATCTGGCTAGGATCGACTAAGGTACCCGTTGGGTTATTGGGATGACATACACAAACTAAGGTGGTTTGATCGGTCACCGCTTTTTCCATTTCCACCAAATTCATTTCCATCTTTTCATTGACCTCTATGGCTCTAGTCTTTGCGTTTAATTTGCGGGCATACATCCCTACAATATCAAAAGTGGGGCTGGGCACAATGATTTCACCTCCTTTTTGCAGGAAATGCTGGGCCAACCAAATAATAGGCTGAAAAGAACCGTGTCCCAATAAAACGTGGTCTTTTGTCAAGCCCTCCTCCGCCGCGATCTTGGCCCTGAGGACGTCAAAATCGTAAGTGGCGAAAGTGGCATAACGGTTACCGCGATTCGCCACCTCCATTACTTTGGCTAAAGCGCCCGCAGGTGGTCCATAAGGATTTTCGTTGTAAAAAAGGCGAATGTACTGTTCTGCTGGTTCGCTCAATGGGTCGGTTGACGCTAAGGAATTTTCGGAATGCGCAAAAGTCTTACCGCCTAAAGCAAGACTACCTAAACCGGTGGATAAAACAGTGGCATTTTTTAGCCAATGCCGACGAGAAATGTCTGCTGCCATTACAGTGCTGATTTATGATTAGTAAATCACCAAATTGAGGGCAGAAGGAAGGGTTTCCTATCAAAATCAGGATTTCGATAACATTTTATGGTGTTTTTTTCAGGGCTGTCTTTCTAAATTGGGAAGGCGTTTGTTGAGTCATTGCTTTAAAGGTGGTATTGAAAGAAGAGATGGAGTTGAAGCCACAATCATAGGCAATACTAGCAATGGTATACGCTTGATAGGCTTCCGCAGTCAACCTCTTTTGAGCTTCTTCAATGCGATAAGTGTTGATAAAGGCCGAAAAGTTTAGCTGCAGTTGCTCATTTGTAACTTGTGAGATAAGCTTGGCGGATAGATCGGTTTGCTCCGCAAGGTCTTGAATACTCAAGTTGGGGTTTAAATAACTTCTGTCCCGTTCCATTTTCTCTTGCAGCAAGGATAAATATTGTTGAGACTGTTTGGAAGACAAGCGGGACTGCCCATATTTTTCTCTTTGGACAAAAGCGTATTCTTCTTTTACCACAAAATACCCCAGGAGGATCACCAAGATCGAGTAGGCCAATGCCCCAAAGAGATATACCGGAAGCCACTGAAGAAATATCAGTAAATAGGTCAGCCAAATTATGCTGATCGCACTCCATAATAGGACAAAACCTTTGTGCTGCGTATGGTTCCAGGCCGCTTTCCAATGCTCAATTAAGCGCACCGCTAAGCCTAGGTAGCCCCCTTGTTGAATAATCACAAAGGTGTAGCTGACAGACCACCAATATTCGCCTGAGTCATTGGGAATTAACGCGCTAAAAATGATGTAGATAAGGGCCGGTATAAAATGTGCAATATCTTTTCTTTGCAACTGGTATTGTTGCAGTAATACTTTTCCATACAGCAGCAGAAAAGGGCCAATCGCCAGGTTCGCAGCCAGCCCCATGTTTTTAATGACCGTAGGAAGGTCCACGAAATTATGAAACACGGATTTCCCTATGCGTAGGCTCAACACAAATAATAGCCCGCCCAGCAGTAACTGAAGATGGCTTTTGTGCTTATTGAGCAATAAAAGGTAAACACTAAAAAAAACACCAAACAGAAAACCAATACTACTCAAAAGAATGATAACTAATGTTGTTGCTGACATGGGAACAAAAGGGATAATGATACTGCAATGGCTATGCTGCTCTAAAACAGGACAACGGAATCAAGGTTTGTTGCATAAAAAACCTCGAAAAGGGAGGTCAAGTTTTGTAATTTCAAATCGGCGGTAAATAGCCCTTGACCAGGATAAAGGTAGCATCCAAAAAAATGAAAAAAAAAGAAATCAGGCAAAAAGCTTGCTGCTTGACGATAGAATTATGGGTAGTATAGCAGCCGTAAGGATAGAGCGATGAAGATGGCAGCAGCAACAGAGGGAATTAGTTTGAAAAGGTCGAAACTAACCCGCTAGCGTTTGAATGACCATTGGATACAATGAAGTTGGTTTAAAATAATATCTTGCTTAGGCAATACAATAAAGCCAACATGAGCGTAAGATTTCTCTTCCCGTTTTTAATTTCAGCCCATTTCCTTGTGGCCCAAAGTTTTACAGAAGTACCCCATTTCAACTCTTTTGAGGGCGTTGTAGGTGGTGCTACGGCCATTATAGATGTAAATGGCGACACCTACCCAGATCTATTGGTTACCGGAGAAAAGAAAGGCAATAAACGCTCTTCAAAACTGTACATCAATGATGGGGCGGGGCGTTTCTCGGAAATGGCTACGCCTCCTTTTCCGGGTGTTGCATTTGGCGCCATGGCCCTGGCAGATGTGAACGGTGATTCTCACCCTGATGTGCTCCTCAGCGGGCGAATTGGTTCGAATATGCCCTCCTCAAGATTGTACATGAATAATGGGTCGGGGCATTTTACCAAAGTGACAGATACCCCATTCGTGGGTGTTTCAAAGGGCGCCATCGCCGTGGCAGATGTGAATGGCGACCTTCATCCAGATGTGCTCCTCATAGGAAATAGTTCGAATAATCGCATAGCGAAACTATACACCAATGATGGATTGGGAAATTTCAAGGAAGTGATAGACACGCCTTTTGAGAGGGTGGATAATGGGGCTATTGCTATTGCAGACCTGAATAGCGACCAGCACCCAGATATAGTCATTACAGGCAATAAGGGAGAGAGAACTTTCATCTCAAAGCTGTACCTTAATAATGGGTCGGGGCAATTCACAGAACTGACGGGCACTCCTTTTGTAGCTGTTTTTTTAAGCGCTATCGCCATTGCAGATGTGAATGGTGACGAGCACGCTGACCTACTGATTACAGGAGTAGATGAACGTTTTGGAACAAGTACGAAACTTTACATCAATGACGGTTCGGGGCATTTCACGGAAAGCTTGGGTACCCCCTTTGAGGATGCCAACTACCGATCCATAGCCCTTTCAGATGTGAATGGCGACAAGTCTCCCGATATATTACTTGCCGGAGCCAATAGTGGGCGTGCTGAAATCATTAAATTGTATACCAATGATGGTTTCGGGCATTTCAAAGAGATGACAGACCATCCTTTTGTGAATGTAGCGTATGGCTCTTTTGCTATGGCAGATGTGAATGGCGACCAACTCTCAGATGTACTCATTACTGGGAAGAATTCAGGTTCTCCCATCATGAAACTATATACTAATAATGGCAAGGGGCATTTCTCGGACATGATGGAGATTCCTTTTGAAGGGGTTCACTATGGCTCCGTAGTCCTTTCGGATATGAACGGCGACAAACACCCCGATCTCCTTATGACAGGCAGAATAGGGCAAGATCGCAGATTTTACCCCAGAACCTTACTGTATACTAATGATGGCAAGGGGCATTTTACGGAAGTAGTAGACACTCCTTTTGAGAACGTGGGACATGGGGCCATCGCTATTGCAGATGTGAATGGCGACGATTATCCAGATGCACTGATTACTGGAAAAAATCGGTCAGGGGATCCCATCACTAAATTGTATACCAATGATGGGGCGGGACGTTTTTCAGAAATAGCGGACACCCCTTTTGCAGGTGTCTACCACAGCTCTATCGCCCTTGCAGATGTGAATGGCGACCATCATCCAGATGCACTGATCACCGGGCAAAACAGCGCAGGAAGTCTCATTACAAAACTGTACACCAATAATGGATCGGGGCATTTCTCGGAAGTGGTAGCTACTCCTTTTGAGGGTGTAGAACATGGCGCTATCGCTCTTGCAGATGTGAATGGCGACGATTATCCAGATGCACTGATTAGCGGGCGAAATAGTTCAGGGGACCCCATTACTAAACTGTATACTAATAATGGGTCGGGGCATTTCTCGGAAGTGATAGCTACGCCTTTTGAGGGCGTAGAATATAGTGCCATCGCTATTGCAGACCTGAATGACGATGATCACCCAGATGTACTCATTAGCGGGCAAAATAGTTCAAGAGACCCCATTACGAAACACTATACAAACAATGAGTCGGGGCATTTCTCAGCAGTAACAGACTCTCCTTTTGAAGGTGTTTATGCTGGCGATATCGCTATTGCAGATATGAACGGCGATCATCACCCAGATATACTTATTTCGGGAAAAAAGAAATGGAAAACTTACAGCTCGAAATTGTATATTAACTCGGGTTTCGGCGGTTTTACAGAAGTGACCGGCGCCCCTTTTAAGGGCTTGGGTTGGGGCTCAGTGGTTATTGCAGATGTAAACGGCGACCATCGCCCTGATATACTCCTCGCAGGGTATAATGATGCTGTTGGAATCACAAGACTGTATATCCAAGCTAGGGAGTAATTTCAATAGGCGTTATAGTTTATGGTGTAGCGAAAAAGGATTTTGGTTTCCTCTACCTCTTCATTCCCTCTTTCTTGGGTTAGGGCATTTATAGGAATTCACAGCACACAGTGACAGACGGGCTGGAGAGTAAGGCTGTTCATTGTATAGAACTGGAAGCCTTTGGGTGGGTACAAGGAACAACGGCTTGTGTCGATACGATGGAAAAACGTTTATCCGTTTCTCAGAAAAGAAAGTACTTTTATCGGCGGATAAGTAAAAAAGCTGTGGCTAATAATGTGTAGTATTTCCCTGTAGGGTTTTCTTATAAAAAACAATTGCCTTGAAAACCAGTCCGAAAGGTCAAAAATCGCTGAAACGGATTTTTATAAGAAAACCCTTTATGTCCATGTGCTTGCTTTGAATAATTTGATAAAATCGTTACCAATGAAATACCTTGCTCTCTTCTTACTGCTCTTTTCGTCTATTGTGAGTTTTTCACAAAATCGAATTCTCGTTGACGGAATATTCGATGAATGGGGTGAATATCCGGTATTATATACTGATGCTATCGGCGATGGTGGTTTATCAGGAGTTGATTTTAGGCAATTGAAAGTTTTTAATGACGATGAATTCATTTTTTTCTTTTTAGAAACCGGTGCGGAAATGAACCTTCAGGATTTAAATGACATCTCCATTTATCTTGATACAGATGATAATTCGAATACAGGATTTTCTGTCAATGGAATTGGTGCAGAAATAGTCTATACTTTTGGTAATCGTAATGGTGCTTTTTATGGGTCGGGTAATTCATCTGAAATCTTCCACATTAACATCGGTTTGGTGAGTGCGCCGACGGTTACCTCTGATCGATTTGAAATTGCAATCAGTAAGGATATTACGATTTCGGGAGCCCCAGTATTTCAAAGTGATAACTTAAAAATCGTTTTTAAAGACGATATTTCAAATGGAGATGTAATACCTTCTGCCAATGAAGAAATTGAGTACACATTTTCAACAAATAACTTAGAACCGCTTCCGGGTTATTCCATCCAAAAGTCTCATGAATCTGACTTAAGAATCATCTCTTATAATGCCTTGGTTGATGGTCTTTTTGACCAAAGTAGGATTCCTTCCTTTACCAGGATATTTCAAGCGACTCAACCGGGCATAATAGGATTTCAGGAAATCTATAATCACTGTCTCTTATACACATCTCCGAGC
>CAJXUM010000366.1 GCA_913060855.1 uncultured Lewinella sp.
GTTTGGCGAGCTGACGAATCATCGTGCCTGCGTGCAGCTTATCTTGGCCAGCAATTTCCTTACTGATCATGATGGTCAATAAAGCTTTTCCTTTGACTTCGGCTCCGAGGATGATGACTACGTTATCTAGTTCCTTTTCGAGTTGGAAAGCTAGGGTTTTAATGGCATTTGCATCATCTAAATCAATGTTAGCTCCTAGATAGTGTACCTCATTGATCTTCTCCACTTTAGCTTTCAATTGATCTTTCAGCGCGCCAGCCTGTGCGTTTCGCATTTTTTCCAACTCCTTCTTGAGTTGCTTGTTTTCTTCTTGCAAGGCTTCCACCTGCTTGGCGGTATGCGGAGCATTCTTGAAAAGGCCACGAATCTTATCTAACTCATCGAGTTGTGTCTTGATGTAGTCGGCAGCTGTGTCAGCAGTGACCGCCTCAATACGACGGATACCTGCAGCTACTCCTGTCTCGGATACAATTTTGAAAAGCCCAATATTCCCTGTAGCATCTACATGTGTCCCCCCGCATAATTCACGAGAAAAACTATCATCAAAAGTAATTATGCGAACAAAATCACCATACTTTTCACCAAAGAGCATGGTCGCCCCTGAGTCCTTGGCATCTTGGATAGGAACGGCTCGATCCTCTTCTAACTCAATATTTTCTCTAACTTTTTGATTGACGATCTCTTCAATTTCAGATAACTCCTCCTCGGTAACGGGTTGGAAGTGAGAAAAGTCGAAACGAAGCCGTTTGTGGTCCACGTTTTGCCCTTTCTGCAAGGCATGTTCACCCAGGATGCGGTGCAAAGCAGCGTGCATCAGGTGTGTGGCCGTGTGATTATTTTCGGTAGCGCGACGAGTGGAGGCATCGACGAAGCCTTTTACCTCCGCCGACATATCGGTGGGGAGGCGGTCGACGATGTGTACCGTCAGTTCATTCTCCTTTTTGGTGTCAAAAACGCGGACTTTCTCCTCTCCGATCCAGAGCGTTCCTTTATCCCCAACTTGTCCACCGCTTTCTCCATAAAAAGGAGTCCTATTTAATACCAGTTGATATTGGTCTTTTTTCTTCACATTGACGATTCGGTACTTCAAGACTTTAGCATCAGTCAATTCTAAGGTATCATAGCCGATAAATTCGACTTCCTCATCTTCATTAACTACTTGCCAATCGCCTACTTCCTTCTGTGCGTCAGCTCGTGATCGAGCTTTCTGGGCTGCTAAGGCCTTTTCAAAACCGACTTCATCAATCGTATAGCCTTTTTCAGTAGCAATCAGTCTGGTTAGGTCGATGGGGAAGCCAAAAGTATCGTACAATTCAAAGGCATCCTCTCCTTTAATCTCATTATTGGTAACTTCCATATTATCGAAGCGCCCCAAACCATTTGCCAAAGTATTTAGGAAGGCAATTTCCTCTCCTTCTATGACTTTAGCTACTTGGTCCTTTTGGGCGGCCAATTCTGGGAATACCTTGCCGAATTCATCCGACAACATCGGAATTAAGGTATGCAAGAAGGGAGACTTGAGATCCAGGAAGGAATAATAGTAGCGAACCGCACGGCGCAAAATCCGACGAATAACATAACCTGCTCCTGTATTACTGGGTAGCTGCCCATCGGCGATGGCGAAGGCCACGGCACGGATATGGTCGGAGACAACACGCATGGCGATGTCTACTTTGTTTTGAGGGTCATAACTATAGCTGTAGGTTTTGCCAGATACTTTCTCAATATGCTTAATAAAAGGCGTGAAAAGATCTGTATCGTAGGTAGCTGTTTTTCCTTGTAGGATCATGCAAAGGCGTTCAAATCCCATCCCGGTATCTACATGTTTCTCTGGGAGAGCTTCTAGGGAACGATCCGCCTTTCTGTTGAACTGAATGAATACATTATTCCAAATCTCAACCACCATCGGATCATCCATATTGACGAGATCGGCTCCAGCTAGCTTCTGCCGCTCTTCATCAGAGCGCATATCGATGTGGATTTCTGAGCAAGGACCACAAGGCCCCGTATCGCCCATCTCCCAAAAGTTGTCCTTACGGTCAAAGAATAAGATATGATCTTCCGGTAAATATTTCTTCCAGATTTCTTTGGCCTCTTCATCAGCTGGCAAACCATCTGCTTTATCTCCACCAAAAACAGTGGCGTAAATGCGCTCTTTGGGTAGTTTATAGACTTCGGTGAGTAGTTCCCAAGACCAACCAATGGCCTCCTCCTTAAAATAATCGCCAATAGACCAGTTGCCCAACATCTCAAACATCGTGTGATGCGTACCGTCTAAGCCTACCTCTTCCAAGTCATTGTGCTTACCAGATACTCGCAAACACTTTTGTGTATCCGCAATGCGACGTACATCAGGCGTTTGGTTACCCAGGAAAAAATCTTTGAATTGATTCATTCCCGCATTGGTAAACATCAAAGTAGGATCATCCTTATTGACAATAGGCGCAGAGGCCACAATCTTGTGCTGCTTGGATTCAAAAAAGGCTAAAAACTGATCTCTTATTTCCTGGGCTGTCATCATCTTTGGTACACTTGTATTTACATGAACCGCGAAGATAAGCCTTGCCTTGGAATTAAGCAATGATCAAACAATAACTTCTCGAATTCAAAATCTCGAATTCATTATTTGGAAGGAGAGGGTAGGTGAAAAGTCCTTCTGGGAGGGGACTGCCAAATTCTATTTCAACACAGAGACCAGAAGTTGATTTTGCTCAGTGCCTCTGTGTCTCCGTGTTCATCAATTATTGGGTGTGAATTTTGCGGACCATACTTTTGTATAACCCCAAGAATAAGGTAGGTTATTGGCGCACAAATTCCACTCTGCGGTTCTTGGCCCGACTAGTCTCATTGGTATTCCCCATGAGCGGCTTGGATTCTCCGTAACCTTTTGCGCTTAGGCGTTGAGGCTCGACAGCTAGTTTAACCAGCATTGCTTTTACAGCTTCAGCTCGAATGGTAGATAACTTGGTATTGTAATTACTAGAACCCAAATCATCGGTATGTCCTTCAATACTTAATCTAATTTCCGGATGCTCCTCCAGCATGTCGGCAATCCCTTGGATAATGCCCATAGAGGATTCTCGGATAGAAGCTTTGTTAAAGTCGAAATGGATATCATTGGTCACGATTTTCCCATCCTTCTCCAATTGCTCGTACAGACTAAGGCTAGCGGTCGCTACTTCAATGGTATCCGTTGGAGAGGGCGCTTCTTTATCGCTAAAACTCAAAATCATGAGCGAGGCCATGATAATGACTAGTCCGCTTACAAACCATTTTGTTCTTTTCATTTTTTGATGTTTTAATTGTGCGTTTTCAAAGCATTCAGCGAAACTAGGTGTGTTGATCGCTTCAGTTTCTTGCTGGGCTTGAAAAAGCTGTTGTATAAATTCGTCCGATTGATTTAGATTATTCATATTGGCTTGGCTTTTGAGCTTAGCTGATTGGATGGTACTCTCCGGTTTTTATCAACCACTTCTTCAATTGCTTTTTTCCCCGCTCATAATGTGTACGAGCGGTTCCCACTTGAATGTTCATAATGTTTGCTGCCTCTGCTATCGTGCAGCTTTGATAAAAAACGAGGTGGAGGACTTGTTGCTGTTGCTTGGATAACTGTTTCAACCCTTTTAGGAATAATCGGCGTTGTGGATGGTCTTTCCCCGCAATTTCTAGCGGAGGAGATTCAAAGGGTATCTTTTTAGGCTGCTCCCAGTTATCTAATAGAACGACTTTGCTTCTTTCCTGTGCCTTATAATGATCGATGGCGGTATATTTAATGACAGAGAAAAGCCAAGTTTTAAAACTAGATTGTTGCTTGAATCGGGCCTTTCCCGCTAATATTTTCACATAGGTGTTTTGTAAAACATCCTGCGCATCTGCGGTATGTTCGCCACAACAGCGTAAAGCCCAGGCGAAACTCAGCGTATGCAAGGCCTCTAATTTTACTTTCAACTCCTGTGACGTCATGCAGAACGGTGGTTGTTTTGGCTATTAGTCTGTTCTATATTCTTTTTTATAGTACAGCGGTTGAAGAAAAGTGAAGATAAGGTCAAAAACTACTTCCTTGTCTTTCAGTAATGTTTTGTAAATTTACCCATCCTCCAAGATCTTATTTTAACCGTTTTAACCTTTCTTGATGACACTATTGCAAAAATGTTTTTTGCTTTTAATGCTATTCAGTCAATCCGCCTTTTCACAAGTAGATTCGCTAAAGAACGAACCCATTGACAGCCTGCTAGTTTGGTTGGATGACAATATCCTGCCGAATCCAGATTATTACCACGAAATCGCACTACATACCTTAGCTAAAGCCCGCCAAAGCAAGGAGTCTTTCCTGATCGCTGAAACACATTCACGCCTGGCTTCCTGGCATGGCTACTATATACCATTTAGCTTGGATTCGGTGCTCTACCACAGCGAGAGGACGGTGCAGTATTATGCTGAAACTGAAGCGATAGAAGAACTAGCTGGAAGTTATTTAACCTTATCGATTGATTACATAAATAACAGTCAAACCCAGAAAGCACAGGAAGCCATATTTAAGGCAATAGATATCTACGAAGAATTAGAGGATGAGGGAGGGTTAGGAAGGGCTTATCGCCGACTTATGGCCTTATTTAGTACAGAGAATCAATTAGATCTAGCAGAACAATATGGCAATAAAGCTTTAGAGTTACTAAGAAAAGAGGAAGAGTACTATTCTATATCCCTAGCCTACCTAGAGTTGATCCATGTTTATCGACTACTAGAGCGTTATGATGAGTCCTTTGAGGCAGCTGATAGTTGTATCGCTATTGTTGAGCGGGCAGTGCCCAATGGACAGTTCATTCTGGCCCGTGCCTATGCTGATAAGGGGAAGACTGCCGAAAAAGTGGGGAATTTTGAAAATGCCTTACAATTTCATATTCAAGCATTTGAGGGGGTTGCGGCTGAAATTGGTGTTGAACACCTCGGAACGCAGTCCTTTCGAGAGGGAATTGGTAGAGCACTATATAAGCAAGGAAAGTACAGGGAAGCGCTTCCTCATATCGAGGCGGGAGTCAAAGCTTATGAGCCCAGAGAACAGGACTGGGTACCTGAAATGGTTAATTCCTATAATCTATTAGCTGAGTGTCATGAAAAGCTTGAAAATTATCAGCAGGCCGTCCTATATCAAAAGCGTTCTAGAGCCGTCCATGATACCTTGACTAAGAACAAGATTGCCAATTTGGAATCAGAGGCCCTGATCAAATACGAGACCGGCAAGAAAGACCAGAAACTAGAAGAGCAAGCACAGCTCATTCAACAAAAGACTAAAATTCAGTGGCTGAGCTTAGGCATTGCTGCATCACTAGCGCTCTTATTGTCTGCGCTCTTTTTCTTCTTCAAAAGAAACCAAAAAACAACGGCAGCCTTGGCGGTGAAAAATGCAGAGAATGAATTGCTGCTCAAAGAGATCCACCATCGCGTCAAGAATAACCTGGAAATGGTTTCCAGCTTGTTGAAATTGCAATCGGTCAAAACTAAGGATGAAGCCGCCAAAGATGTGATGCAAGCCAGCCAGAACCGGGTGCAATCCATGGGGATCATACATCAAAAACTGTATCAGGGAGAGAATTTAGGCTCCATTGAAATGCTGGACTATTTTAAAAACTTGAGTGAAAATATCATCGATGCCTATGGTGCTAATGATAGGGTAGAGGTATCCTATGATATGCAAGCGATAGACTTGGATGTGGATACTGCGGTACCCATTGGTTTGATTGTGAATGAACTGTTGACCAATTCCTTGAAGTATGCCTTTCCTGAAGATCGAAATGGGAAAATACAACTGAGTTTACAAGAATTAGACAAGAACCAACTCAAGTTAGTGGTAGCCGATAATGGGGTAGGTCAATCCGAAGATACCACTCCTAAGGGTACTGGCTTTGGTTCTCAATTAGTGCAACTGTTGACAAGCCAGCTGCAAGGCAGTATGCAGGCTGATTATTCAGGTGGAACTAAGTTATCCTTCCAATTGGAACGGGCAAATTGGGAGTAGTGTTTTTTGCCAACCTTGGACGTTCGGCGTAGAAAAACTGTCGATAATTTGGTTTTTTAAGCTATTCTTGCTGATATTGAGCCGAGTTATTCTCCTAAATCTTAACAAGGTGCTAGTCCTGGATATTTCTCCTAATCTACATTAAGGCCTAGACTTCTCACTCCCAAATTTTTATCATCCGTTTGTGTCGTAGAACCATGCTACTGTACATTTTACACCAAAACCGGGTTTAAAAGTTTAGGGTTGAAGGTTTATGCCAAGAAATTAAGCCCATAAACCTTCAACTTTTACCTGATAAACCCTATTTGTCCAGTAGTACGTCGTAGAATCCGAATGTTGAAGAGTTTTCATCTTCTGTTTGTATTCAAGAGATAACAAATAAACACTACTATGAATAAGCCAGTTAAGGTTCTAATTGTTGAAGATGAAGCGCTAATTGCCGCCAGAATTTCGGTGGAATTGGATGAATTGGGATACGAAGTAAGCGGCATGGTTACCCCT
>CAJXUM010000367.1 GCA_913060855.1 uncultured Lewinella sp.
GTCGGCAGCGTCAGATGTGTATAAGAGACAGAGTAATAATAGCACTCAAAGGCACCCCATCTTTCCGATATTCCTCCCGCAATTTCAAGGCCCTTTGGCCAGGGAGACGAACCGGCGGGTTTCCTTCAGGGACAGCCGACGCTAGCGATTTTTCAACCAAATAATCCATTTGATCAGTAAAGGCCTGTTGACCCGCAAAGGCGGCAGGATCGATGATTTGTAAAAAGACAGAAGACAACCAGCCATTAGGCTCATTTGCACGACCATGCCCGCTCAAGGCGGTGGTCATAGCTTCCACCATTATACCCAATGCAAATCCTTTATAACCCGTATCCATTCCCCCCAGTGGTAGAATAGTAGAAGGCGCTTTTTCATCATAGAAGGTGCTAGGATCATCTGTCGCATTTCCGTCGGCATCGAGGAGCCAGGGATGGGGGAGTTTCTGTCCAGCTTTGTGGGTCTGATTGACCATGCCTGCCGCCGTGGCGGATGTACTGATGTCAAAGATGATGGGATCGCCACTCGTAGGGATGCCTGCTGCGATGGGGTTGGGACTATAAACACCTGTCGTGCCTCCAAAAGGAGCCACTCGGTTGAAGCCCGGATCAGAACAGGAAAGGAGCATCATCAGCCCTTTTTGGGTAGCCCGCTCTGGATAAGCAGCCAAGCAACCGATATGATGGCTTTTTTGGATCGCCACGGTAATGACGGGCTGTGTCTTAATCCGATCCAAAGCTAGGTCGATAGCCTGATGCGTTAGCCAGGCACCGGGTAGCCGATGGCCATCCCAGGTGACCGAAGCCCCTGTATCGCTGATTACACGAGGGCTGCCCGATAAGGTCATATGCCCTTGTTCGATGGAGCCAAGGTAAGGGGTGAGTAGGGCCAAGCCATGTGTGGTATGTCCCATTAGGTCCGACTCGAGCAGCGTAGCGGCGACGGTCTCAGCCATGTCTTGTTGTAAGCCAGCTTTCAGCAAAAGCTGTGTAGCAAATTCGAGCAGCGCAGCGGCTTCGAAGCGTTGTGGTTTTTCGTTCGTTTTCATCCTGACGAAACTAGTAAAATCTACTCATTGTTGCAAACAGTTAGCTGCAGAAAGAAGCCCTAATGTCAAAGGTAAGTAGGCTTGCTGGTCTTGCATTGAGGGATGTTCACATGATACTAGACTACATCGAATAACGGATCCATTGTTGGCTAATCCAAGGCGTAGTTTATCGCGACTGATGTTTTTTTGCTATATTCATGGGGTATACTAACATTAACACAACAAAACCAATTATGGATTTAACAGCAATTTTGATTAACACGATCGCCGGTGGCGGTGGCGGTTTCTTAGGCAATATGCTTAAGAAAAATGGCCTCGGACTGGTAGGAAACCTCTTGGCAGGCGCAGTCGGTGGAAACGCCTTACCTGCTATATTAAGTGCCGCTGGCCTATTTGGCGGTGGCGGTACAGGTGACATGGTAGGTTCTATTGTCTCAGCCCTGATTGGGGGAGGCGCTGGATCATTGCTAGGTGGCCTATTTAAGAAATCGTCGTAAGAGATATCGATTTCAAAACTGAAAATTGAAGTGAGCCTCTATCCGGCTGGGTAGAGGCTCACTCATTCCTAGCTAGTAAGGAAAGACTTACCAAAATCGCTCAAATATGAAGTTCTTTTACTGGATTATTCCCGTATTTATCTGCTGTGCGGGTTGTTCTTTGTCAAAAGTATCTCCCACTCAATTGACCAAGGCGGCGGCTACTTTTGTAAGCGTTACTAATCAAATGGGACCTGAAGGAGCCACGAAGATAGATCGAGTACTTAGTCCGATTACGCCACAATCCGCAAATGCTGAAGGGTATGTACCTATGTTAGCCTGGAAAAAAAGAGCGGATGCCTTTAATCCAAAGTTCTATGCACCAGTGGGTGAAATGGATACGTTTTCTTCTAGTTATTTGACTTGGGTCACACAACAAAGCGAGTTTGAATCTAAAGCTCAAGAATTGAAATTGAAACGCCTGAAGGGAGAGCGATTAGCGCTGAGGATTGAACAGCTCTTGGGGTTGACGCCAGCGGTAGTAACAGATACAGCTCGGGTATTTATTGAAATTTGGGTGAAAGCAGCGGATTTATTTCGTCCATGTCGAGACCCAGAAATATCAGATGTATCCTGTACGTTATATCCAACAGCAGGGGCCTTTTCCCCGGCATCTCCCGCCTATGATACCGTTTATCAGAACTTGGTGACCAACAATATCCGAAAGAATCCACCGCCAGGAGAAGCCAACTATTGGGCACCGTGGACTCGCATGGGATATACCTATGACTGGAACAAGCGAAACAAGCAGCACCAAGGATTGAGCGAGTACATCATTAGACAAGGAGCGATCGTCAAAATTCAAGCAAAGTCAAGTACCGAGGATTGGGTGTTGAAACATACAAGATGAGATGGAGATGAAACCAAGGAGTCGATAAGTCAGTATAATCCAGTATTCATCACAAACTATGCATTACACATTATTCATTGCCTCCTTCATTATTAATTAAGCATTACACATTATTAATTACAAATCACCTCCCCTTCATTCCCCCGTTTAATTCATGATTTTTTATTTTTATATTTACGAACTGATGAAATCAAGTAAGTGCTCGGCCAAAAAAGGAACTTAAAAATATCCAAGCACTTGCTAAAGCAATGAAAGCGGTGCTATATTAGTTAAAGCAATAAGAAGCGCTTTTCATTTCACCTTCGCACATAGAACGTAGAAAAGGCAATGAGCGAGAAAAAACGCCTAAAAAAATTAGTCGCAAAACGAGCATTAGATGAAGTCTTCAATGTACTTGAAGGGGCCTTTGCTGCATTTCCCACCGAAACAAACGATTTAATTACCCTTAAGGTAAAAAATGAGAATGCAGAAAGCAGCTACAAGATTGGCGCCATGGCTGATGCTGCCTATAATGTAGAAATTGCACAGGTAACCAGAGGTGTATTGGCTTTGATTGATGCCTTACCTGATGAAGCAGAGATGCCTTCGGAAGGGAAACCACTACAAGATTACCATCGATTTACCTGCGATCGAGTAGCGCAAAGTGACCACTTTTATACTGCTTTTGAATCACAGGCTGCTCAAAAAAAACAGTATTATTATATAGATGGGATGGAGGGACATGCCCATGAAGGCCTGTTCCAACGATTTGCTTTCGATCTAGAAGGTAAGCTGCAAGATTATTTAACGAATACATCCACCCAATCTGCCTGTCAATCTCTACAGCTAATTATTCCCTATGCGGATAGTGGTACGGTCGAAGGTTATACGCGGAATGTGCTGAAAAGTCTATTCGGCGGGATGGGGGTAAAAGTGGATGAACAAGCGCCCATATTAGAAAAAACTTTGACGGATCTGCTACAATTGAGTCCTCGATTAAAAGACCTAGGGGTTGAAGATTATGTCTGTATCTTTTTGACCGTTTCTGAATGGGAATGGGATCCTGATATTACACCTGCTGTAGTGAGTTGGTTTATCTCTACCTTTTGCGGCGTGGAACTACCCGCAACTGCACCTACTTTCTTGTTCTTTTTTGGACTTATCTATGAAGAAGAAGATGGAGAAATTGAGGAAGAAGTGCAAGCGGCGATTAAAGCGGGAGGTAATATTCAAGTGCTCCCTGAACTGACCAAGGTTTCACAAAGAGATATCAAGAAATGGCTCGCCAAATACAAGAATAATTTAGACCTAAGCACGGAAGAGCGGAAATCCATCATGAATGAACATTTCAAGCATGATGATGGATTCTATATGGAATCAGTGGAAGAGAAGTTGGCCCAAATCATTATCAAACACAACAAAAAATTCTATTCATGAGCAGTACTGCGGAGCAGCTAAAAGAGCTGGAGGCAAAAGCCAAGAAATACATCATACATGAAGCCTTGCAGAATGCCTATGAGGTAGCAGTAGCCTTGGGACAGCCTCTATTGTTGACCGGGGAGCCAGGCACGGGCAAGACGCTTCTTGCTTCCAGAGTGGCTTATGATTTGAGTCAGCAGGAGGGGAGTCAATTTGATCCAATGGTGTTGGAATTTAATACCAAAACCACTTCCACTGCACGTGATCTTTTTTATACTTATGATGCGATTTCTCATTTCCAGACGGCCAATATTCGTCGACAGTCGAATGAAGCGTCCCCTGAGACAGCAGATTTTATAGAACTACAAGCATTGGGAAAAGCGATTGCTTTTAGCAATCCTAAAGCATCAGATCAAGCGTTTTTCAGCACAAAATTACCGGATCAGGCGCAAAGCTCAGTGGTGCTTATTGATGAAATAGACAAGGCACCCCGAGATTTCACCAATGATATACTAATGGAAATTGATAAGTTCTCCTTTGGAATCAAGGAGCAAAATAGTTACCAACTCCACAAATCGCCAGAACAACAAATCGCGGTGATTATGACGAGTAATTCAGAAAAAAATCTACCCGACGCCTTCTTGCGCCGTTGTGTCTTTTATCATATCCCTTTTCCCAGTGATGATATCCTGGCTAAGATCGTGAAAAGCCAGCTCGGCGAAGGCAGCAAATATACGGATGATGCCCTAGATGCCATCATCGCTACCTTCAATGAGGTACGTGAAAACGCCGTACGGAAAAAGCCTGCCACGGCAGAATTATTGTCTTGGATTCGCATTCTCGAATTGAGAGACTACCTGGAGGCGGATGAGAAAGCCAAAAGGAAAATTATGAAGCAAAATTTGTCTGTTTTGGTGAAAACCCAGGAGGATTGGAAGGTCATCCATCGGATGTTTGATTGATGTCCCTTGTAGAGCTATTTTAGCTAAAAGGATTTCGCATAAAAATCCGTTTCAGCAATTGTCAACATTTTCCGCCCCGTCCCTGAAGAGAGAAAGGTCGAAAATCGCTGAAACTCCCTTTAGGGATGGGGCAAAATTCAGCGAGTTTTGACCTTTCGGAGGGCCTCGATACAATTATTTTTGAAGAGAAAGCCCTTATTTTGCCTATAAACATAGCCTAATACCTATAAACACTTTTGCCAAAACGCAACGACATAAAATTTCCACTCGATAGTTTTCTAGAGCGACTAGCTGTAGAAGAGATAGAAGTGAGCCTGCCGCAGCGTTTGCAGCTGTTGGAGGTTATCCAGCGTTTTGGCAAAACGTATATTGATCAACCCCACCTACTCAAATACAAGATAGCGCCGATTATTGCAAAAAATGCATCGCAACAAGGGCGTGTACATCTTCTATTTGACGAGTACTTGGCAGAAGCGCAGGCCTACGAAGTTCCCGCATTACCGCCGAAAAAAAATTGGTGGCAAAAACTGGAGCGTTGGCAATTGGGCCTTTTGAGTCTGGCTTCCTTGCTCATACCCCTAGCTATTTTTTGGAGCCAGCTATTCCCTGCCGCTCAACCCGCGCCGCTGGAAGCTCGTTTTACCATACCTAAAGAAATGACCTTGGGGCAATCCCTGCCCATTGTCAATACTTCCTTGCATGTAGATACGGCCCATGTTGCGTTTAAATGGGAGTTGTTTGATGTGGATAGGGGGGAAAGAGAATTTGATACCACCTTATTCAAAACTTTTGCATGGGAGCTTCCCATCGAAGCCTTAGGGGAATCACCAGATAAATTCCTGCAACTCACGGCTACGGATACGCTGAATGGTCAGACTTCCAAGTATAAAAAGTTCTTCCAGGTCAATTGCGCGGACCCACCGGCTAAACCTGCTATTGTAGCGCCGCTTCAAGCCTTGGTCGGAGATCCGATTCGTTTTGGAATGACACCTGATTCGGTAGTTGGTATGACCTATCATTGGGATTTTGAGGGTGATACTGACACTACTGATGTTATTGGTACGCGAGTCGTACATACTTTTAGTAAGCCCGGAGTTTACAAAGTCAAATTAGAAATTCATCAATCGTTGGCTCAAGGCTATTGCCAGGTTGATACCAGTCACACCATTACCATTACCAATAAGATAAATGAAAAGGCCTATTTGGCCGACTTGCCCTTGGTATTGGATGAAGACCAAGGCACCACCAGCGAATTAAATTTCTTCTGGATGAGCTGGTTGCTCTTGGGACTGATCATGAGTTATGCCCTATATCATTTTTGGTGTTGGCTCAACCAAACGCCCCCAGAGAAAACCGAAGAAGAGAAGAAACAAGCCCTAGATGAACGTTTTGCCCATGCGGATAAGGGACCTTATAACATTCCTTTTGAAAAGCAAGAGAGTGCCATTAGGGTAGAAGAGAGTTTATTTCGCTTGGCGGATAAACTGCGGCAGCGACAAGAAGCGAGCCGTACTATTTTAGATGTTCCAGCCAGTGTCCGACAAACGATTGATCAAGGGGGATTCCCGGTTTTATTACAAAAGAAAACCACTTTGCCGCCAGAGTATTTGTTCCTCATCGATGAGCAAGCAGAACATAGCCATCAGGCACAATTGTATGAATATCTCGTATACCTGTCTCTTATACACATCTCCGAGCCCACGAGACCGAGGCTGATCTCG
>CAJXUM010000368.1 GCA_913060855.1 uncultured Lewinella sp.
GAGATCAGCCTCGGTCTCGTGGGCTCGGAGATGTGTATAAGAGACAGGCAGAAAAACAGTCCTGCTTTTCTCTGGTAATGCAGCCAAGGCTTTTTCTAATCGTTCGCGAAACTCTGATTCTTCCAAGGCATGTTCCGGCGTAAAAGTCTGCACTGCATCCGGGATCTGGACCCGGTATTTAGCTACTACTTTGCGATGCTTTACCTCATCCAAGAAGAGATTATTAGCCACCCGAAACAAAAAGGCTTTAGCTTTATCATAAGGTACCTTTTGACAAGCTTCCCACATTCTCAGAAAGGCCTCCGAGACTAAATCTTCCGACAATTGAGCATCCCCACATTTGAAATACAAAAAATTGCGTAATGGACGCGAATACGCCCAAAACAAGTCTTTGAAAACGGACTGCTCACAAATGTGATCTGGATTAGCCATTGGCATCGGTTTCAGCAAATAAAAATACGTTCCGAATAGTATTCGATGGATATAAATATATTTGCTTAGACCCTCTTTTTAAGGAATCGTTTAGTAATGAAGTTGTTTAATGAATAAAATAACTGCCCAATTTTGTCACATACTCAACAATATGAGCAAACCTTCGTATACATGGATTAAATAATAGTCCCTCATGAAACAAATCCCCCTCATACTGCTCCTGGTATGGAGCTTCAGCCTAACTAGCCAAACCCCTTATTTCCAACAAGAAGTCAATCACGAAATAAAGGTCAGTCTAGACGATGAGCTACACCTGCTCAATGGGCACTCAAAAATTACCTATAAAAATCAATCTCCAGATACTCTTTTCGAACTCTATTTCCACCTCTGGCCCAATGCCTATCGCGATCAAACTACCGCTTTTGCACAACAATTATTACGGCAAGGCCAATTGGATTTTTACTTTTCCAAAGATAGCCAATTGGGGCATATTTCAAACCTGGACTTCAGGCTAGATGGACAGGAGGCTAGATGGCGATTTGATAAGCAGCATCGAGATATCGCTATTATTCGCCTGAACATCCCTCTACTTCCAGGAGCTAGTACCCTTATAGAAACTCCCTTTCGGGTCAAATTACCTGATTCCTTTTCTCGTTTGGGACATGTTGATCAATCCTACCAAATTACGCAATGGTATCCCAAACCTGCGGTCTACGATAAAGATGGCTGGCACCCCATGCCCTATTTAGATGATGGTGAATTCTATTCAGAATTTGGTTCTTATGATGTCAGTATAACGCTTCCTGCCAATTACTTAGTGGGGGCAACGGGAGAACTACAAACCAAAGAAGAAAAGGATTGGTTAGCGCAGAAAGATATAGCTACACGCGCTTACTTAGACAGTACCGAATACCTCTCTCCCTTTATCGTCTATGAGGATTCGCCACCTTCCTCCGAGCGGCTGAAGACCTTGCGTTTTAGCGCAGAAAAGGTGCATGACTTTGCTTGGTTCGCCGATAAACGCTTCAAAATTTTATTAGATCAGGTAGAACTCCCCAATGGTAAGGAAGTGGAGACCCAAGTCTTCTTTACAGAAAGTGAGGAAGTCTATTGGCAACATGCCAGTGATTACTTGCAGCAATCATTGGTGTTTTATTCTGAGAAAGTTGGCAACTACCCCTACCCTCAGATGACTGTTGTTCAAAGTGCCTTGAGCGCGGGAGGAGGAATGGAGTATCCGATGATTACGGTTATCGATGAAGTGGGTGACGATTCTTTCCTGGATGAGGTCATTGCCCATGAGGTTGGTCATAATTGGTTCTATGGCATTTTAGCTAGCAATGAAAGAGCGCATGCCTGGATGGATGAAGGGATCAATTCCTATTATGAAGAACGCTATATGCAACATCATAAGCCGACGGAACAAACAAAACGACTGATTGCAGAGGAAATACCTTTTGAGCATTTGGGGTATCTCTATAAAGCCCGAATTCGTAAAGATCAAGCCCCAAATACTTCTGCCGAAAAGCTAAATACCAACAACTATGTACTAGCGGCCTACCGCAAACCCACCTTGGCCTTTAAAATGCTGGAAAAGTACCTAGGCACCGCTCGTTTTGATAAAACCATGCAGGGTTTTTATCAAAAATGGAAATTTAAACATCCCTCCCCGATTGACCTTCAATTGTATTTGGAAGCAACCAGTAAGGAGAACCTGGATTGGCTATTTCGCGATATCCTTGGGAGTACCAAGCATTACGACTACGCCATCCAGAAGGTTAAACGAGTAGGAAACACCCTCCATATAAAAATCAAAAACAAAGGAGAATTCGCTGCGCCTCTGGTCATAGGCGCCATTAAAAACAAGGAAGTCCAAAAAATCACTTGGCACCCAGGCACCAAAGACACCTTGACGATCAAGCTAGAAGATGAGGGATATCACAAAATCGCTATTGATCCCCTGTTTTGGACGCCAGACCTTCGTCCTAAAAATAACTACTGGGACTGCATGGGGCCTTTTCCCAAGCTAGAACCCGTAAACCTACCTATGCTGGGCACCTATGAATCGGCCACTAAAAGTAATTTCCATTGGGGTCCGATGTACGCCTGGAATGCTTATGACCAATCTATGTTCGGGTTGGCCTTTTACAATACCGTTTTTCCTCATCGTCGTTTTGAGTATTATGCCGCACCGCTGTTTGGTTTGGGAAGCCGGGCTCTCACTGGAGCAGCACTATTCCAATATCACCTTTATCCTAAAAAATCCCCGATAGAACGAATCAGCGTTGGGCTCCAGGGAAAGAGTTTCAATTTCTTTACCCAAGAAGAGTTTAATTATGAATTGAGATTCAGTCGATGGACGCCTTTTTTGCGGTTTCAATTTCGAACGGAACCCCTTTCCCAATTTTCTCATTCATTAGAATGGCGATCAGTAGCTCTATGGATCGAGGAAGCGGGGTTTAGTGATGGAGGACGTTTTCTAGGAACCACCTGGGAGAATACATATATTCATCGCCTAAGGTATGCAGGCAAAAACCAGCGTGCCCTTCATCCATTTAGCTACAGTCTGGCGTTGGAAGGCCAACAGTATATGGATAACACTGGGTCACAACAGTACTTAAGAGCTAGCATAGAAGGCCAAAGTCAGTTCACCTATGCAGCAGGTAGCCATTTCTTTGTCCGTTTCTTTTCGGGTATTCATCTCATCAATAGTAAACGAAGCGCTGGTGGCCTACGCACAGGAGCGTTTAATCTGGCAAGCCAAGGCTCCAATGATTATCGCTTTGAAGACAGTTATTTTGGACGTAATGAAAGCGCAGGCTTTTGGTCACAGCAAATCACGGTAAGGGAAGGTGGGTTTAAAACCCCAATTCCTAAAGGCTTCCCACTAGGAAGGAGCAATGATTATATAGTCGCACTTAACCTCAAAGTAGACTTGCCCATGCTCGCCAATAGTCCGGTACATATCCGACCTTATTTTGACATCGGTTACTTTCATAATGCCACGCCGACTGGCGAAAATGACACCTTGGAAGATCAGTTGATGTGGAATGGCGGGTTGGCCGTAGAATTACTGGATGGTGTATTAGGTTTTTACTTCCCATTTGCTAGTTCAAAAAACCTGCAAAATCGACTATTGGAGCGGGGTAATTATTTCAATCGTATCAGTTTTGCCTTTGATATCAACAGAGGGGATCCTAGGGAGCGCTGGGGAAGGTTTTGATTTAAATTTGTACCTTCCAAACCTACCTTACACCAAACTCACACTCATTATGTTGAAACTTGTTCCCTTTTTTCTCTTGGTCCTACTAATGGGCTGTCAAACGAATACACCTACTGCTGAACTCACCGATAGTGCGCCAGCAGCAGAGAAAGTTATACACACTTTTACCGAGCACGACAATGAAAGGGAAGACCCTTATCATTGGTTGAGTGACAAAACCGATCCTAGCGTAATTGCACACTTAGAAAAAGAAAATGAACACACCCAAGGTATGCTGGCCCATACCAAAGGTTTGCAAGATGACTTATACAATGAGTTAGTGGCTCGCATAGAGCAGAAATATGAATCGTTGCCCAGCAAAAGAAATGGCTATTGGTACTATGTAAGATATGAAGAAGGGAATGAATACCCGTTCTACTGTCGAAAAAAAGGAGATCTACAAGCACCCGAAGAAATCATCCTCAACGTCAATGAAATGGCGAAAGGCCATGAGATCTATCGGCTATTCCAATATTTTATTAGTCCCGACAATGAAAAAGTCGCTTTTCTAGTAGATACTTCGGGTGATCGCCGAAATACGCTTTATTTCAAGAACCTTAAGACGGGAGAATTGCTAGCTGATCAACTGTCAAATTGCTCTTACAGTGGGGCATGGGCCAATGATAATCAGCACTTTTTTTATACCCTAAATGACAAAACGGTACGTTCCTATCGCATCATGCGACATGCCTTAGGGCAAGCCAATACTTCGGATGCTCAACTATATATTGAACCCGATAGTACTTTTTCTGCGGGTGTGAATCGCTCGCAAGATGGGCGATATATTTTCATGGGATCGGGCAGTACAACCTCTTCGGAGTTCTGGTTTCTGCCTAGTGATCAGCCACTCAGTAAGCTGAAAGCGATCCAGCCTAGGCAAAAAGGGCTTGAATACCGCGTAGACAGCTATACGGGAGAAGAATTTCATATTTACAACAATCATGAAGCTCAAAACTTCAAGATTTCAACTGCTCCACTAAATAGCCCTGGCCTTGCCAATTGGAAGGACGTGGTACCGCACAAAGAAGGTGTTTTGATCAATAATTTCACCGTTAAAGAAAAATTTCTTGTCGTGCAAGAAAGGTCCAATGCCTTAGACATGATTCATGTTTTTGATAGGGCCACAGGAGCAGAATCCTATGTAGATTTCGGAGAGGAAGTATATACGGCCAACATGTATAATCCTACCGATGAGTATAGTTCAGATAGCATCCGCTATAATTATACTTCGCTGACGACACCTCGTTCAGTAGTAGGTTACAACTTAGCCACCCAAGCCAAGAAAGTGCTCAAACAGGTAATTGTAGGCGGAAACTATGATGCCACCAAATATGAGACCAAGCGTTTGTGGGCGACTGCTGCCGATGGTACGAAAGTACCCATGTCTATTGTCTACAATAAAGAGACCTTTAAGAAGGATGGAAGCCAACCTTGCCTCTTGTATTCTTACGGCTCATACGGATCTAGTAGCATGCCTTCTTTCCGTTCAAGCGTTGTGAGTCTCCTCGATAGAGGATTTGTTTATGCTATTGCTCACATTAGAGGCGGGCAGGAGATGGGAAGAGGCTGGTATGAAGACGGAAAGTTATTGAATAAGAAAAATACATTTACGGACTTCATCGATTGCGCAGAGTTTCTGATCAATGAAAAATACACTTACAAAGAAGGAATGTTTGCGATGGGAGGGAGTGCAGGAGGCATGCTCATGGGCGCTGTGACCAATATGCGGCCCGATCTTTTCAAAGGAATCATTGCTTATGTCCCTTGGATGGATGTCATCACAGACATGACCAACCCGGACCTTCCTTTAACGACCCTAGAATATGAAGAATGGGGTGACCCTAATGAAAAAGAATACTACGACTACATGCTCAGTTGGTCTCCCTATGATAATGTCAAGGCCGCCGACTATCCAGCCATTTTAGCAACAGGTGGTGTCAATGACACCCAGGTCCCTTACTTTAGTCCGGCCAAGTGGGTGCAGAAGGTGAGAGACAATAATACGGGTGGTGAACCCGTCCTCTTCAAATGCAATATGGGAGCAGGTCATGGAGGCGCTTCCGGGCGATTTGAAAGACAAAAGGAAACGGCCTTGGTCTATGCTTTTATGGTAGATCAAGTGGAGCGAAAAGTAAAGAATTAGGAGACGCTCATTTGCTCTAATAGTAGATAAAATGAGGCCCTAGAAAGGGACTAATTGAGCGCGGCTAGGAAATTCTCGTTAAGGCCGCGCTCAATTAGTCCATCATGAAGAAATTATTCAGCACCTAGCGTTTCCGCCGGGTTAGCTTTAGCGACTCTAATAGTTTGAGAACTAATAGCCAATAGGGCAATCACAATGACGATACCGGCACTTAATAAGAGTTCCAATGGCCCAATCGGTGCTCTATAAGCCATCTCGGCAAATACTAATTGATCAAATAGATAGTAGGTCATTGGTATCGCAATGATACAGGCTATTACCAACAAAGTGATAAACCCACGACTCAGTAGTAAAAACAGTCCTCGCTCTGTTGCGCCTAGGACTTTCCGAATACTGATTTCCTTGACACGGGTTTCAGTTGTGAATACCACCATGCCCAACAGACCAAACGAAGCGATCGAAATGGCCAATAAAGCCAGGAAACCAATTATTTTGATCATCCCAGTAGTTTCATTGTAGGCTTCTTGAATGTCCTCATCATAAAACCGAGCCTTAAAGGGGTGAACCGCATCTATTTTTTTCCACGCGGCTTGTAAGCGATTCATGGTGACAGCAATATCCTGTCTCTTATACACATCTCCGAGCCCACGAGACCGAGGCTGATCTCGT